>NZ_JBMLSD010000075.1:0-33963 GCF_049240685.1 Flectobacillus sp. | reverse complement strand
GCCATGGGCTTTGGATAAAAGCATTTCTAAAAAACATCTTAAAACTCTTTGCCTAATGCCTATTGCCTGTTGCCTTAGGCTTTCAGGTATCAGCTTTCGGCCATGGGCTTTGGATAAAAGCATTTCTAAAAAACATCTTAAAACTCTTTGCCTATTGCCTTAGGCTTTCAGGTATCAGCTTTCGGCCATGGGCTTTGGACAAAAGCATTTCTAAAAAACATCTTAAAACTCTTTGCCTATTGCCTTAGGCTTTCAGGTATCAGCTTTCGGCCATGGGCTTTGGACAAAAGCATGTTTATGATTTTAGAAAAAACATCTTAAAACTCTTTGCCTAGTGCCTAGCGCCTGTTGCCTTATGCTTTCAGGTATCAGCTTTCGGCCATGGGCTTTGGATAAATGCATCTATATGATTTGGGAAAAAACATTTTAAAACTCTTTGCCTATCGCCTATTGCCTATTGCCTAGCGCCTATTGCCTAAACCACAAAACTTAAATCAAATCTTGTTCACTTACCTACGATTTCAGTGACTTGCTAGTATTTTTATTCAAAACGTTGGGTACTGACCTTCATAAACCACGTTTTTTAGCGATAATTTTAATCTAAATGATGGATTTACCTGTAAGAACCGTAAACGTGTCTTAAATCAAAGATTTAAGGCCTAAAAATCGATTATAGATTATTGTCTCACCAAAAAAATCCAATAGGTCATTTTTATCCATAACTTTTGGAGTGTTGGCGGAAAAAAAAACATTTCGCCAAAGATATCTAAATATAACTTTTGGAGTGTCGGCGGAAAAATTCATATTTCACACAAAGTAAAAGTTTTACAAAAAAAAGTAGATTTTAACTTTAAAAGTTTCCTTCATTTTTATCCAATTTTTTAAAATCAAAAAACAATCAAAAAATTCTCACTTTTCACATTTGAGAGAATTTCTTTTTTATTTCCTTAGATATTTCCTAATATTTCCTCTTGCGTAACTGATTGATTTTCAATGTTTTACATAGTATAAATATAACTTTTAGAGTGCTTAATATAACTTTTAGAGTGCCAAGTATAACTTTTGGAGTGTGTAAATATAACTTTTAGAGTGCTATAATATAACTTTTGGAGTGTCAAGTATAACTTTTGGAGTGTCTTTTTGCATATTAGAAAAGTACAATTTTTTGGGGTTTATAACACCGCATGACTATGATACAAATTTGAATCTATTTTGCTTGCATTGCTAAAAAAATCTTGTAATTTTGATACAAAATTGAATCACTATTCCTGATATATATAAATCTTACAAGTATATGATGAGAGATTAACTATGAAGCAAGGTATTAAGAAGAGAACTACTCAAGAAAATAAAGAAATAGAAGCATTGGAGCGAATCTCCAGTAGTTCTTACATGGTAGTATTAGGTAATCCGTTGTTGAATGCAAGGTATGACCTAACGGCATTTCAGATGAAAATTTTTCACTTTTTGGTGTTGAATACAGACCAGACTTCTGCTGGTTTTAAGGTTACCAAGGTAAAGGTTTCGGAAGTGTCACAATTTCTAAAAACAAAAACTAGCGATTATCTCTACAACCTATTAGAAAAGGAGTCTCGTAAGTTGATGAAAAAAGAAATATTCTTCGAAGACGAGCGTGGCTGGAAAGTAGCCAATATTTTGGCACAAATAGAATACCACAAAAAAGAAGGTGCATTCAGTTTTCTGTTTCCTCCCATGCTGGATGCCTATCTGTTGCAACTCAAGAAAAACTTCACCTACATCGATGTTCGAAATATTGTTTCGATGGACAGTGTTTATGCCATCCGTTTTTATGGTTTTTGCAAGGAGTTTGAGCGTTTTGGCAAGTTTCAATTTTCAGTAGAGGAAATGCGTAAAATGTTTAACCTTGAAAATAAATATGAGTTATATGGTTTGTTCAAGCAAAAAGTAATTGTTAAAGCGCAAGAGGAATTAATCAAAAATTCTGATTTGATTTTTGATTTTAGCGAAATAAAGGAAGGCAAAAAGGTAGTTGCCCTACAGTTTGTTATTCGCAAGAATCCTGATAAAACATCGGCTCAATTAGACATATCAAGCAATTCCACCGATTTTGATGCCGTAGATTCGCAATTTGAAGTAATAGAATCGAACACCCAACCCAATTATGAGTCGAGCACTTTGTTGAGACTTTCGGGAATCGTGCAGGTTTGGGGCATAGACTCATCAACCATTCAAAATTGGCTTGAGCAATACCCTATCGAGCAGGTAATTTTGGGGGTTGAATATGTACAAGCAGAATTAGAAAAAGAACCGAAGAAAATTAAAAATATTCCAGCCTATCTCAAAACAATAGTTAGTTCCACTCAATTACTGGAGCGTCAGAAGACCCTTGAAGAAGAAAAGCGGGTATTAAAAGCAGTATTAAAAAAGTCAGAAAACGAAAAACGTCAACTCGATTTACTCAAGCAGCAGCAAGATGATTTTTTGCATGAAGTCTACAAACAAAAGAGAAAACTCGTGTTGGCCTCACTTCAACAAAATCACCAATTGTACAAAAATGTTTTGAATTCGCTCAATGCTTCGGTTTTTTCAGCAATATACTATGAAAGCTATGTTTCTAAAGTTGGTACAGAGATTAGCCTTGAAAGCTTTTTAGCCTATTTTAATGAAAAT
Source organism: Flectobacillus sp. (assembly GCF_049240685.1). NCBI lineage: Bacteria > Pseudomonadati > Bacteroidota > Cytophagia > Cytophagales > Flectobacillaceae > Flectobacillus > Flectobacillus sp. The sequence continues at coordinate 31,311 of NZ_JBMLSD010000075.1, read as the reverse complement.
ACTGGATTTGAGGCCATAGTCATCGCTACACTCGAACAAGATACCAACCTGAATTTATTTGGGCACTTAGTCGAGCAATACGCCGACCAAGCCAAAGCCCTAGGTTTGAGCTATTTTTAAAAAATTAATTTTATTATTTGAACAGAAAATTAAGTTTACGAAACAATATTTATGAAAAGCAACCTGACTTTAGAGAAAATAGTCTCTTTTTTTCGTCACAACCCATCTCTTAGCGTCAATGGAGTCAATGACGAAGCAGGATTACCCAAACGCAAATTAGATTTAGTTTTCAATTCGAATGGTTCCAGAAAACTAAGTGAGGATGATTTGGCCAAGCTAGAGCCAATTTTGAGGAAATATGGATATAACGAATACCTTTATCAAAGTGCCCGAGTGATTTCGATTGTAAACCATAAAGGCGGTGTTGGAAAAACTACCACTACTGCATGTTTGGGCGAAACATTGGTCAGAAAAGGCTTTAAGGTCTTATTGATAGATTTTGATCCTCAGGGCAACTTGTCTCAGATTTTGGGTATAGAAAACCCAGAGTTACAAATTGCAGATTGCTTGTTTACGGATATGGCACTACCAACCGTTCAAATATTAGAAAATCTTTGGTTGGCTCCATCTGATATCACTTTGGCCGAGATAGAAGTCGATTTGTTGTCAAAAGTAGGTGGGGATGTTCGACTAAAACATAAAATAGAACCTTTGTTAGAGGAATACGACTATATCCTTATCGATTGTCCTCCAAGTTTGAGTAAGTTGACTGTATCTGCCTTGAATGCTTCCAATTCTACCTTGATTACGATGCTTCCAGAATCATCCTCCTTGAAAGGGTTAAATTCATTGTTGAACCGTATCAGCGAGGTAAAAACGCATACCAATCGTGACTTGACATTAGATGGTATTGTTTTTACTATGGTAAAAAAGAATACAGTACATGATGGATTCAAGGAGGCTTTGAGGGCTAACATGGGAAGCGATTTTAGAGTCTTTAATACAGAAATTAGACATTTGATTGACTTCCAAAAATCACAGGCCTTGCAGGCTACTTTGGGTACATTAAATGCGTCGTCGGAGGCTTACAAGTGCTACAAAGATTTTTGTGATGAATATATAGCGTATTTACAAGTAATTAATAACTAGGAAAGGGCATGAAAGGAATAGATTTTAAAAAGCAAGTAGCTATTAATACTGCTAATACGCTGAAAAACAATAAATTAATTTCTTCTGAAAATGTAAAGAAAAACCTTTTGGTTTTGCCAGAACTCAAGGAGTTTATACCGAGCTTGAGTACCGAAGAATATAAATCCTTGGAAGACAGTATTATTGCTAATGGCTGCCGTACACCTTTATTGGTTTGGGATACTACTCAAGGAGTCCTAAATCCAAACCACCCTACACCTAGCGAGCCTGCTTTTGTTTTGTTTGATGGACATCATCGTTATGAAATTTGTCAGAAAAATAGAGTTGATTTTCAAATTGACTTAATGACTTTTCCTTCCATAGACGAGGTAAAGGATTTTATGATTGATTTTCAGGTAGGTCGCCGAAATATGACCATGGAGCAATTGTCGTATTTTAGAGGCTTGAAGTATCAACGCATGAAAAACCGTCAAGGTGGTTTGCGTGGTACTTACACCGATATCGTTGATACCGCAACCGTGTTGGCAGAAGAATTTAAGGTAAGTCCGGCTACAATCAAACGTGATGCCGTTTTTGCACAGGGTATCGATAAAATGCAAGGTGCGTTGAAGCAGCAGGTTTTGGAAGGGAGTAAAAAGATAGAAAAAAAGCTGATTCAGCAATTAGCCAAAACTACTGTAGAAAAGCCCGTAGAATCATTTGAAGAACTTCAGGCCGTAGTCGCTAATAAAACCTCCGAAATCACTCAAAGTAGCTCCAATAAGCAAATAGAAGCCTTAAAAAAAGTAAGTGCTAGCATGAAAAAAGCTAATGTTACGCACTTGAGCTTAATAGTAAGAGGAAGTTTTATTTTAGAAAATGGACTGGAAGCAGAATGGAGACAGTTGAGAGAATTGGGGGAAGGTGTAATTATAGAGCCAGACTTCCAAGATGAAATTTCGTTTCCAGAGGCTATCGCATTAGGTTTGATAAAGTTGTAAATGAGTGAACAGGGGCAAAGTGATGGAGGCACAAAGTGATTGAAAAAAACTCACTTTGTGCCTCTAGTACTTTTGGGAGTAAGTTGGTAAAATCCTAGCATAATGCCTACGGCTTAGCGCCTAAAGCGAAATCATAAAATATTATTTCTTCAAAAATTCTTTATCTAAAAAGAAATATCTCGCTTCATTTTCAGAACGAACCGCCTTTGTATTAGCATTGATGATTAACACTTCTGGTTTTTCTTCATTTTTGGCTGATGGCCAGTTAGGTAGTTTATCACCATTTGGATTTCCTGTTTTGATGAAATTGGCAAAATAATTCATCATTGTTTCTGACACCTTGTAGTCATCTTCTGTCCAGGCATAAACTTTGTTGGTAGCTAAATTTCCCATAGCATATTCAATTTCAGCTGAGTGGACGGCTCCTTTTGGCTTAGGGGCTTTGGGTGTATTTTTATCTTTTTTGATAACACCACCAGCCAAACCAGCTTCCAAATCACTTTCGCGCATGTCTGGACGCGGTTGTGCATAATAATAGCGATAAACAGGCTGATCACTATTTTTTCGGTGCAAATCAAACCATTTCCAAGTACTAAAACCGATAAAACGGTCACCAGCCAAATCAGTGGCAGATTGTTCGGTAACCTCAGGAGTTCCCGCTGGATATAGTTTTAAAACTTCATCAGCTTTAGCTCCGTATAGTTCTTTCACACGCTGTGTGTAATTTTCGTTATTTAGCTCTTTACCAGCCATAATCGCACGATAATTCATTTCCTCGGAGTTCCATCCCAACATAAGAGGTACCATTGCTTGCTGTTTTGTTTCGAATATTTCTGTGAAAGTTTTCGGAAAAAAATAACCGTCCAAGGTAGTTCTAAAACCTGCATTTTGTGCACGATATTTTTGATAAATTTCAAAAGTAGACATGGCTCTCAAATCTTTCAACGATTGTGCACCAGCTTTGGTAGCGAACTCAACTCCAAGTTTTTCTGCATCTGCTAGTGGCGTAGCTGTAAGTAAAGAGCCACTCTCGCCAATTGCTCCAGCAATAAGATTTTTGGATAGGGGAGAAGCCATCTGAGCACTTACTGAGGCCGAACCCGCCGACTCACCTGCGATGGTTACTCTTTTGGGGTCTCCTCCAAATTTGGCGATATTGGCTTGTACCCATTTTAAGGCAGCGTTTTGGTCAAGTAAGCCATAATTGCCCGAACCTTTGTAGGTGGTCTCTTTACTTAGCTCAGGATGTGAGAAAAATCCGAAAATATTTAATCGATAATTGACGGTAACTGTTACAATTCCTTTTTTTGCCATATTTTCGCCATCATAACGATATTCGGAGCCATCACCAGCAGCAAAACCACCACCGTAGAAGTATACCAAAACAGGTAATTTTTCATCATTTGACTTGGCAGGAGACCATACATTAAGATACAAGCAATCTTCGCTCATGCCATCGCTACGGAAACCCATGTCGCCAAATAAAGCTGGTTGTACTGCTCTTGGCCCAAATTTTTTGGTTTGACGTACACCAGACCATTTTTCTGGTGCTTGTGGCGCTTTCCAACGCAAATCGCCAACGGGTGGTTTGGCAAATGGAATACCTTTAAAACTCTGAATATTGGAGCGAACATCAAATTCGCCTTCGATAGTACCTTGCTCAACATTGACTTGAACAGGAAAGGCATAGTTATTTTCGGCATGTTGTGCCATTGTGATGCTCGAAATGCATAAAGCAATTGCAGCAATGCTAGATTTGAGGGTTTTCATAGGATAATGTTCTGAATGGTTTTACTATTGTCTCATTGACTGACAATAGTAATTTGAAAAACTAAAAAATACAATTATTTCACAGATTTTTTTTATATTCGAAAATGGATAAATTAAATATTACTCAGGTTGGAAGGGCAAACGAAGCAGGATATTTAGCACATATTGCCTATGATTCAGTCATTTTTGGATTTGATGGAAAACAGTTAAAGATTTTAATTTCTGAGTATCATAATACAAAATTATTTGCCCTGCCAGGAGGGTTTGTCAAAATAAACGAGAGCTTAGACGATGCTGTTCGTCGTGGGTTAAGAGAGCGTACAGGATTAGAGAATATTTATTTGGAGCAGTTTCATGTTTTTGGAAGCCTAGAGAGATACATTCCTGAGGTCATGGATAGGATTATGCGTGGTTCGGGGAATATTCCTGCCAATGATTGCTGGCTGTTGGATAGATTTATTTCGATTGGTTATTATGCCTTAATCAACTATAACGATGTGACTCCACAGCCTGACGAATTATCAGATAGTTGTTGTTGGTACAATATCGACAAACTACCCGAATTGATGCTCGATCATGGATTAATTGTCCAAAAAGCACTCGAAACTCTTAGAGATAATCTCGACAAAAAGCTGGTGGGTATGAATTTATTGCCAGAAAGATTTACCATGAAAGAGTTACAAACAGTTTATGAGTTAATTCTTGGACAACAAATTAGGAGAACTACCTTTCAACGTTCTATGCTTGCAAAAGGAATCCTCAATAGGCACGAAAAGCAATTTTCGGGAAAATCTCATAAAGCGCCCTTTCTTTATAGTTTCAAAAAAGAGACGTAAAAGTGTATAGTTAAGTTATTATAAATTTTATTTATGATTATACTGAAAAATATAAATGATAATATATAAAAAGCTTTTATCATATTTGCACTGTCAAAGATAGGTTTATTAGGAACATGAAGTTCTCAATGAGAACAAATGCCTCAGAGTAATTCGTTAATATCGGGTTAGTAATTCTAGACTTCAGACGAGGTCGAAAAAAGGTGACTTAAGTAATTAGGTCACCTTCTTTTTTGGGTACTTTACCTTTTTGTTCATCAATTACCTAATTTAAGTCATCAAAAGATAATGTAGCAGTATAATCTAACAGTCTCATCTTGTATTCTTCTGATATTGAATATATTAAGTAAAAGAAAAGATTAAGTTAATAGTATATCTGAGACAAAATTTGACTATAACCTTTTGATTATGAATATCTTCAAATAACCAACTACTGTTAACTAATAACGTTTCCCTACTTATTGCAGATAAGTTGTCATTAACTGATGGCTAACTCTTATTTACGCATCAAAAATTTTTGAAGATTGAATGAAATAATGCGAGTAGATAAAATGGGATTAAAACAGGTATAAAAAAAGATGCACTGTTTCGAGCCAAATGGTCTAACAGTGCTTTTTACCAACAATTTAATATGAATATTTTTAGTTTCGTAAATTTATTTCCCTTCAAAAGTCAACTATTCCTTTATTTCCGATAAGACTTCGCTCAAATTAAACGCAAATTGCGCTCATTCGGATTGTAGTCAATTAATGATTAAACATTTTTTAGTACAAAGTGTTTTAAGTATTTTATTTTCTTATCATTATTTTCAATTTCAATATAGATAAGTAAAAGGTGCAGAGCTACATTCCGAACAGGTTTATGCTGGAAAAATTCCACAAATCATGTACAAGTTGTCAGTCAGCTATTTTGGGTGACTTTTAGGAAAAAAGCTTGTCGAAATACTTCGCAGCACCAACAAGCCTTTAAATCAACTAACTCTATACAATGATTTTAATTTTTATCTACCCCCTCTGCTTTTACCGCAAGCTCTTTCTCTACCGAAGCAGAGTTGGTAGTGTTTGTATGTGGCATTTTATAATTTTTGACATTCGCTAATTCTTCTGGTGTTTTGCCATATTCCAACAAAAGTTTTTTTTCTGTTGCTTCATCAGCGAATTTTTTGTAATCTCTACTAGTTTTTCCAACTACGACAAAAGCTGTATTATGATTTTTTTCAGCTTTTTTTTGAGCAGCCGCTGCTTTATTTGGGTGCTTGTAATTGTGTGTGCTATAACCTGGGTCGTTTGTCCAAGTGTTTTGTGCTTCTGCTGCTAAGTTGGCAGCCATAATTAAAGCGAAAGCATATATCCAAGTTTTCATGACGAGATTGTTTAATGGTTCTTTGTTTTTGTTTCTGATACAAAGATGCAACCTTGACATTAGGATAACTTCAGACTCAGCTTAGAACGAAATTAGATTTTTGTTTGTGCCTTATATGGCAAAATCACGGTAAAAGTTGTGCCCGTTGCTTCGGCAGATTGCACAGTGATTTGACCATGATGCAATTCTACAATTTTCTTTACTAAAGATAGGCCAACTCCATGGCCAGGCGTATTTCGGGAATTAGAACCACGTTTGAATGGTTCAAAAATTTCTAAAATTTCATTTTCAGGAATCGGTTTTCCCGAATTATGTACTGTTACACGAACTCCATTTTCGATACACTCTATTTTTACACTCACGGTATGATTATCTGAAAACTTGGCGCCGTTTTCTATCAAATTTATGAGAGCTGTATAAAGTAAAGCTTCGTGCGCATAAAGCTCAGACATAAAATCCTTTTCTTGTTCTAGCAATAATAAGACTTCATATTCTGGCTTTTTTTCGGTAAGTTCCTGACGAACCCCCCAAAGCAATTCAGTTAAATTAACCAAATTGTATTTGAGTGGTGTTTGATTAGAATCCATGCCAGCAATATCTAAAAGACCGTTTGCCAGTTTGTTGAGTTGCTGAACATCCTCTAAAACTGATTGAATCATTGCCTTTAACTCTTCGGGCGAATCGCCCGCCAAAAGTGATACCTGAATTTGTCCAGTTATGGCTGTCAAAGGCGTTCTAAGTTCATGTGAGGCATGAGCCACAAATGATTTTTGAAGACGAAATGCTTTTTGAAGACGTTCCAGCATTTGATTAAAACGCAAGGACAACTGGGCAATTTCATCTGTTCTGTTTCCTTCATCCAATCGCGAATCCAGACTGGATGCCGTAATTGTATCAATTTGTTTGATAATACGATTGATGGGTTGTAAGGCTCTACCCGCAAAAATCCAACCTGCAATAAATACAACCAAAGTAGTTAGTAAACAACCCGCTATTAGCATGATGGCGAGATTGCGTTGTTTACTCAAACCATATACGTCCACTGCCGAGGAGAAAATTAATACCTGTGTTTTGCCTAGTTGGTAGCGAAAGCCTAAGATTTCGCCTTGACCCACTCGCCAGTACAAGTCCCCATTTTGGATTACTTGGTCTAAACTACTAGCAGGAATATCAAAATAATCTGTTCCGCTTTCGTAGAGGATTTTTTTATTCAAATCAAAAATGACAATTTCTTCCTTATCCAAGACTGTCATTTGGTTCTTGTCGAGTAACTTGAGCAGCTGAGGACTAAACTTTTCGTTACCAAATAAAGCCTCTGCCGAAGTAATTCCTTCATGTTTCAGACGCTTAGTGAATACGTTTTGTCTATGAAGTGCTTCTTCCCAATATAAAAGTGTACAAAAAAGCACAAGCAAGGCCACCACAATACTACTAAACATCAAGGTGAGTCGAGTACGAATTGTCATATCATTACTTAGCTTTTAATACATAACCCATACCAACTACCGTGTGGATTAGCTTATTTTCAAAGCCTTTATCCACTTTATTTCGTAGATAATTAATATACACTTCAATAAAATTGGTACCCGTATCAAAATTGATATCCCAAACGTTTTCGGCAATATCTACTTTTGAAATTACCCTTCCTCGATTACGCATGAGGTATTCGAGCAGACTATATTCTTTGGCAGTAAGTTCAATTTGTCTGCCCCCACGGAAGGCTAATTTTTGAGCCAAATCAAGTTCCAAATCAGCTACTTTCAAAACCTCATTGGGGTAAGATACAGTAGGAGTACTTCTTTTGAGAAGAGCCTTTACTCTTACCAAAAGCTCCATAAAATCAAAAGGTTTTACAAGATAATCGTCTGTACCTACTTCAAAACCGCTAAGTTTATCTGCCATACTGCCCAAAGCTGTAAGCATCAGAATAGGAACTTGGGTATTAGATTCTCTAATTTTGGCACAAACATCAAGACCACTCATCCCTGGTAATCCAATATCAAGTATTACTAGGTCAAATGTATTTTTCGAAAAAGAGTCGATGGCAGTATGTCCGTCTTCGGCGATTAATGCTTCAAAGGATTGAGTTTCTAATCCTTTTTTGATGAAATTGGCTACTTTCTGCTCATCCTCTACAATCAAAATGTGCTGTTTCTCCATGATATAATTTTAAACGTAATTGGTTTTGTTTCGTCTGTCTGAATTATTTGAGGGTTTTAGAAAAAGATTAAACCCATCAACTTTTCGATACATAATAGACTTAAACCTGTATTGTCAAAGAAGTTTAGGAATTAAGCCATGAGTTTTGAGACTATAACTGATGCATGAAAATATACTGATGGCTTAATTTCCTAAATCTTAATCCCAACCCTAATTACTTGATGACAAAATTAAGGTAGAGGTATTAATACATTGGTATAAAGTGCATTAGAACGATATTAGATTATTGAGACTCGTCTTTTCGACGTGTTCTTTTTTTTGTAAAGCCTTGAACTTGCACTCCAGCATGCGCCAAAATTTTGTAAAATGTACGACGACTACCTATTTTAAAAAACTTCATAATTTGCGTAGTCGAAAGCTTTTGAGCGTCGTAGAGTTCTTTTACGGCTGGGGCAATATCCTGATACTTAGGTAATAAACCTTTTGGTCGGCCGCCCATGCGTCCACGAGCACGAGCCGAGGCCAATCCTGCTTTTGTTCTTTGTACAATGATATTTCGTTCATGTTCGGCTAATGCGCAAAAAATCTGGAAGACCAAAATTCCACTTGGGGATGTGGTATCGATAGGGTCGTTGAGGGAGACAAGATTAATTTTGCGTTTTTCTAATTCTGCCACCAAATCAATCAAATGCTTGGTTGAGCGCCCCAAGCGGTCGAGTTTCCAGATGACTACTGTATCGCCTTCTCGAATAAATTTCATCAATTCTTCAAACTGAGGCTTGTGTGCCTTTAATCCTGAAACTTTGTCTGTAAAAATATTTTCACATCCATATTTTTTTAGTGCATCAATCTGTAAGTCGAGCGTTTGTTCTTGCGTACTTACACGTGCATAACCGATTTTCATATTGTATCAAGTATGTTGATAAAACTCTGATTGAAAGAGGGTAATCCTTCAACAAAAATTTATCCTGTGAGTTTTTGTTTGCAAATTTTTTTAAAGTCAGATTATTTCTATCTAAATCGCATAAATCATTTTGGTAAATATAGTCAATTTCTGTTCTGAATACGCTGCTCAGCTTTTTTTGTCTTTAACATATATACACCTACGTTCATATTCGCACAAGGTGTTCGAAATCGCACAGTTTTTTTACTTTACTTTTTTGTTAACTCATTGATTTTTAATGATTTGTTGTTTGGCATTGTGTTTGAAATCACTTTATACAAATAATCATTATAATTATGGACAAAGAAATCTCTAAAAACCTAGTTAAGCGGAAGCAATACAAACGCTGGACTACCGTGGCACTTGTGGCTGGTGGTTTGAGTATGGCAGTGTACTTTTTAAACAATACTTTACAATCAACGATTAAGGCCAATAAAATTCGAATTGCAACTACTGAACTCGGAGATGTTGAAAATACCTTAACAGCCACAGGCGAAGTAATACCGGCTTTCGAGCAAATTATCACCACACCCATCAAGGCAAGTGTCAAGCAGGTATATTTTACGGTAGGCGCCAAAATTCAGAAAGGGCAACCCATTGTGGAGTTGGATAAATCCTTGACAATGATAGAGCTTGAAAAACTTAAAGACCAGTTGGCGCTCAAACAAAATAGTATCGAGAAATTGAAGATGGATTTGAATAAAAAGATTTTCGATTCTGATATCAACGATAAAGTAAAGCAGCTCAATATTAACCGCCTGAAAGCAGAGCTTGAAGATACCAAGCGACTTCAGAAAGTAGGAGGACGTACGCAAGAAGACGTCACCAAAGCCGAAAATGCTTTAAAAATTGCAGAGCTTGAAAAATCCCAATTAGAAAATGAGTTGGGGTACAACAAAAAATCAGTTGGTGCCAACTTGAAAGATTATACTCTACAAGCCTCTATCGAAGAAAAAAACTTGCAAGAATTGAAGCATAAAATCAAAATGGCAGATATTGTTGCCGACCGTGCAGGTGTATTGACATGGGTAAACGATAAAATAGGTACTGCCGTAAATGAGGGCGAAATGTTGGCAAAACTGGCAGATTTAGGAAGCTTCAGGGTTGAAGGCTCGTGTTCTGACGTGTATGCAGAGCAATTAAAAATAGGCTTACCTGTCATTGTCAGAATCAATGATCAAGCTTTGAGAGGAATGGTTGTGCAAATCAAACCAGCGGTTTCGAATGGTGTGATACAATTTGCGATAAGCCTCGACGACAATCGTAGTGCTTTGCTCAGACCCAATATGAAAGTGGAAGTATATGTTATTACTCAAAAAGTTTCGCATGTAATTAGAATAGCGAATGGTCCGGCATTTAATGGAAAAAGAATTTTGCCCGTTTTTGTATTAGAAAATAACAAAACTGCCAGACGCCGAGAAGTCGAAACAGGCTTAAGTAATTTTGATTTTGTAGAAATCAAACAAGGTTTAAAACCTGGTGAAAAAGTGATTATTACCGATATGAGTCAATACAAACACCTAGACCAAATTCAGATAGAACCATGAAAAAGCTCCTTTTTTTAGGGCTGATTAGTTGGCCTAGTTGGGCACAACAACCAGCCTTGAGTTTGGACGGCGCAATTTTATTAGCTAGAGAAAAATCCATTTCTGCCACGCAAGCTCATACGCAAAAATCCACGAATTACTGGCAATACAAAACCTTTTTGGCAGATTATAAGCCACAATTAAGCCTAGGAGGCACATTACCTAGTTTTACTCGTTCCTTTATTCAGGTACAACAACCCGATGGAGCAATTGCTTTTCAGTCTGTTTCCAACAACAACTCAACGCTGACTTTGTCTTTGAGCCAGAGTATTGCCAAAACGGGAGGTGTGATTTATGTACAAAATCAATTACAGCGATTTGATGATTTTCAAAATAAAATGACACTTTACAACGGTGTTCCTTTGGCTTTTGGCTTAAATCAACCCCTTTTTAGATTTAACTTGATGAAGTGGGATAAGCAAATAGAACCCCTCAAATACGCTGAAAGTGAACAAGAGCTCATCGAAAACATGGAGAAAATCTCTTTGGCAACTTCAGAGTATTATTTTGACTTGTTATTGTCGCAGGTAAATTTGCAAATTGCGCACAAAAACCTAGAGAATAATGAAGTACTCTTGAAGATTGCCGAGCAAAGGTTGAGTTTAGGGAAAATATCTGAAAATGATTTATTACAAATTCGACTATCTGTTTTGAATGCGCAAAAAGATTTGGCTTCTGCCAAACAACAAGCAGAAGTAGCTCGGCTAAAACTCAAAACCTATATTGGTTATCGCGACGAAGCGGCGTTTGATTTGTTGATTCCTGCCCAGATTCGTTTGTTTGAAGTAGATGAAAAAAAGGCATTGTCAGAAGCTTTGGGAAATCGCTCGGATGCTATTGCTTTTCGGCGAAGAATGTTGGAAGCCGAACGCGACATGGATAAAGCCAAAAAGGAAAATGGGTTGAATGCCAATTTGAATTTAGCTTTGGGCTTATCTAATAGGGGAGATTCTCCTTTAGAAATCTATAAAAAACCACAAGATAGACAGTTTGTCGAAATACAGTTTACCCTACCAATTATGGACTGGGGGCGCTCTAAGGCAAGAGTTGAAACGGCAAAAGCTAACTTGCAATATGCTCAGCAAAGTGTAGAACAAGACAAACTTACTTTTCAACAAGAAATTTACACTCAAGTGACCTTGTTCGAAATGCTCCAAAAGCAAGTTAATCTGACTAAGGAAACCGATGATATTGCCACGAATCGCTATCAGATTGCACAAGATAGATTTATTTTGAGTGACCTCAGTATCACAGATTTGGGTATAGCCTTACAAGAAAAAGACCGTGCCAAAAGAGATTATATTCAGGCACTGAGGGACTACTGGCAAGCCTATTACAAACTCAGACTTTATACTTTGTATGACTTTGAACTCAATCAGAAATTATCAATCAAATAACCGACCTAAGCCTATTTATTCTTAGGACATTAAACAACAATTCCTCTATGATTACATTAAACAACATCGAGAAAGTGTACCAGACGAGTACCATCGAAACATTAGCCCTAAATAACATCAACATTGATATCAAAAAAGGTGAATTCGTCTCGATTATGGGGCCGTCGGGTTGTGGCAAAAGTACTTTGCTCAATATTATGGGGCTTTTGGATGAGCCTACAAAAGGAGATATCCTCATCGATCAAAAACATGTTGAGCAATACACCGACAAAGTTATGGCAAGCCTACGTAATCAAAAAATTGGGTTTATTTTCCAAAGTTTTCATTTGATTAATGATTTGTCGGTATTAGACAATGTCGAAATTCCACTTTTGTACCGTAATTCGTCGGCACAATCGCGTAGAGAGGCTGCTCGTGAAGCACTCGAAAAAGTAGGCTTGAGTAACCGTATGAAACATTTTCCAAACCAACTTTCGGGTGGACAAAAACAGCGTGTGGCTATTGCTCGTGCTATCGTGGGAAAACCTGATATTATTTTGGCTGATGAACCTACAGGTAATTTGGATAGCGCCATGGGCAACGAAATTTTGAATATTCTTCTACAGCTCAACGCCGAAGGTTGTACCATTGTGATGGTAACGCACGACGAAAGTATGGCCAAGAAAACCCATCGTTTGATTCGTTTGTTCGACGGAACACAAGTCTATTAAGAGTGTTGAGTTTTGAATGCTGAATTGTGAGTGTAAAATTTTAATAATCAATACTTTAATTAAGTATTTACATGCTTTGTTTTCACCATAACCCCATTGTTTATTCAAAAGTTGGTGTTAGATTTTCTATTTAAAAACATAGCAGCTTGTACTCCAATATTCTTTAGACTAAAATCAAGTTATACTTTTTAAAACACGACAAATATGTTACTCAACTATATCAAAATTGCATGGAAAGTGTTGTTAAGGCATCCTTTCTATACCTTCATTACCTTGTTTGGGATAAGTATTACCCTGACTGTGTTGATGATGATTACTTCATTTCTTGACCATTTGGTCGGAAGCCACTATCCTGAACAAAACAGAGATAAATCCTTGTATATCATGAATTTGTTTATAGAAGACTCAGCCCGAACCTCTCAGATGGGTGGTCCTATTTCTTATGATTTTTACAAAAAGTATGTCGAAACCCTCAAAACCCCAAAACGGACAAGTGTGTCTTCAATGATTACTTCTGCCAACTCTTACATTAATGGTAAAAGGATTAAGGTTAGTACCAAATATTGTGATACTAATTTTTGGGAAATAACGAGCTATGAATTTCTGGAAGGAAAGCCTTTCACGCATACTAATATTGCAAATGGCGACCGTGTGGTTGTTATTACGGATGCAATGAAAGAACAATTTTTTGATAATACCTCTGAGTCTGTTATTGGAAAAATGGTTGAAGTAGATAACGAAAAATACAAAGTTATTGGCGTAGTAAAAGCTGGTCCAGTTACTCGTATTCTGACTTTTTCGGATATGTTTTTTCCTTATAATTTACCCAAAAGCAATTATCAAAGAACAGGTCTACAGGGTACTTTTTTGGCGATTATTGAGGCAAATAGCTCCTCCGATTTTCCAGCCATAAAATCTGAGTTTGAAAATAATGTATCCAAAATTCCAGTACCTATCAAAATGGGTAATACTAAATATACCCTTATCGATACACATGCACAAACCTACACCGACACCATGTTGTATGGTATTTTTCGTCAGGAAATAGGCAATAAGTATTACATCGTAGTTGGTTTGGTGTTGTTGATGCTCATGGGCTTACCTGCCATCAATTTGGTTAATCTCAATGTAAGTAGAATTTTGGAAAGAGCTTCAGAGATTGGGGTACGTAAGGCCTTTGGCGCACCAACTCGTACATTGGCGTTTCAGTTTATTGTCGAAAATATCTTTATCACTTTTATTGGAGGTGCCATTGCCTTGATTCTCACAACGATAGCAATCTATTGGTTTAACAGAAGCGGCCTAATTCTGTATTCAGATTTGACCATCAATTTGCCAGTTTTTGGGGTAAGTCTCTTAGTGTGTTTGGTTTTTGGTTTACTTTCTGGTGTAGCACCTGCTTTTAGAATGGCCAAAATGAAAGTCATAGATGCACTTAAAAGACAGTAGGCTTTGAAAATGAAGAAAATGAAGAGATGAAGAAAATGAAGAAAATGAAGAAATGAAAAATAAAATCATCCTCAAAACTCAATCATCATGATACAACATTTAATTAAACTAATATGGAATCGAAAAGGAAGTCATCTCCTTTTGATTATCGAAATATGGGCATCTTTTATGGTGCTTTTCGGGGTAATGTCCTTGGTTACTTTTAATCTTGATAACTACAGAGAATCACTGGGTTTTGAATATGAGCAAGTTTGGGCAATAGACTTGTCTCGTAACCAAGATACGATACAAACAGCAGAAAAGCTTGCTCAAGTTTTACAAAGGATAAGAACCTATCCTGAAGTAGAAAAAGTAAGTCGTATGTCCTCCAATTCACCTTTTTCATTTAGTCAAATGAACAGCTCGATTAGTCGTAAAAAGACTAGTACTTTAGCTGATATCTATTATACGGATGAAAATTTTGATGAGGTTTTCGACATAAAAATGAAATCTGGACGCTGGTATCAATCTTCTGATTCTGTGGCAAAAAATAAGCCCGTTGTGATTAATCAAAAAGCGATGGATGCACTTTTTGGCACTGAAAATCCTATCGGAAAAACGCTAGATGATAATAAAATTGTTGTTGGCGTAATCGATAATTTTAAAGCAAAAGGGGAGTTTACCAAAAATGAGCCTGCCTTCTTCCAAATTATGTGGCCACGCTCCGAAGAAGGAAAATTTGTTATGAAGCTCAAGTCTGGAACCGATGCTAATTTTGAAGCAAAATTAGTAAAAGACCTCGGTAACATGCTGGTAGGATGGACTGTGGAAGTGAGTTATCTGACTGACCAGCGACAAAATCAACATAATTTGGCCTTAGTACCAATGATTGTATTTTCAATTATTGCAGGGTTTTTGTTGCTCAATGTGGCTATGGGACTTTTCGGAATACTAAAAGTAAACATAGCCAAACGTCGCGAAGAAATTGGCGTGCGTCGTGCAATGGGTGCCACCGAAGCAGATATTCAAAAGCAGTTTGTTGCCGAAATGTGGGTTATTGCTACCTTTGCTATACTGGTTGGGTTACTCTTTGCGGTGCAATTTCCGATTATGAAGGTTTTTGATTTAGCGGCGGGAGTGTATTGGGTGGCTATAATCTTGGCGATTGTGATTATCTATGGATTAGTCACGATTTGTGCTTTTTATCCAAGTCGTCAGGCCGCCAAAATTCAACCAGCCATTGTTTTACACGAATCGTAACAGCAATAGGCTATTAGCGGTGGGCTTTAAGCAAAATATATCTAAATAATTTAAAACTCTTTGCCTAATGCCTGACAACTTATATACTAATTTTTACCTTTTCAATGAATAAAATACTCATCATCGACGACGATTTTGCTGTTCAAACCTCTTTACAACTCCTTCTACAGCAGGCGGGATTTCAGGTAAAAACCTGTGATTCTCCTGCTGTGGCTAGGGAGTTGATTCCTACTTTTAAACCTGTTTTAGTTATTCTTGACCTAAATTTTTCTATCGAAACCTCTGGCGAGGAAGGTATGAAGGCTTTGCAAATGCTTCGCTCCGAATTTCCAGAGGTTTTGATTATTTTGTTAACTGGCTGGGGAACAATCAATTTGGCAGTAGAGGGAATGAAATTAGGCGCAAAAGACTTTTTGACTAAGCCTTGGAAAAACGATCACTTGCTCCAATCTGTCAGAACGATTTTAGATTTGGAGGAAAAAAAGGAAAGTATTTCTACCCGAAAAAAATTAGACCAAAAGTTTGATTTTGGGCATATAGTGGGCGAAGATTCCAAGCTTTTATCTATTCTTGAAACCATCGGAAGAGTAGCGCCAACCGATGCCCCTGTATTGATAACTGGTGAAAGTGGTACAGGAAAAGAGTTGATAGCTGAGGCAATTCATCAAAATAGCAAACGACGGATTAGACCATTTGTTAAGGTGAATTTGGGAGGAATATCGGCCACACTGTTTGAAAGTGAACTTTTTGGACACGTGCGTGGTGCTTTTACCGATGCCAAATCGGATAGAATTGGACGTTTTGAATTAGCTAATCGAGGTACTTTATTTTTAGATGAAATTGGAGATTTAGATTTATCAAGTCAGGTAAAATTGCTGCGGGTATTACAAGATAGAACCTTTGAGCCTTTAGGAAGTAGCAAATCCAAAACCGTCGACGTTCGGGTGATTTGTGCCACCAATCGCAATTTGGAAGAAATGGTTGCTCAAGGTACTTTCAGAGAAGATTTATTTTACCGTATCAATCTTATCTCTGTTAAGCTACCAGCTTTGCGAGAACGTCCTACTGATATTGCTTCTTTGGCGATGTATTTTGCTGATAACTTGAAAGTTATTTATGAAAGGCCACAACTTAAGATTTCAGCAAAAGCGTTACAATGGTTACAAACATTGGTATTGCCGGGTAATATCCGTCAGTTGAAAAATCTGGTTGAAAAAACGATTTTGTTAAGTGCAAATGACCAATTGGAAATCAATGATTTTCAGAAAAATGTCACACAGGTTAGTTCCGCATCCCAAAGTGCGCTTCCCGAAGTAGGAACATTGACTTTAGAAGAAATGGAGCTTTTGATGATTCGAAAAGCTATGTCTTTTCATCAAAATAATATTAGTCGAGTAGCTAGGGCCTTGGGAATTACACGGTTTGCCTTATATCGTAGGTTAGAAAAATTTGGTATTCCGTATGCCGAAGAGTAATTTAAGCATCTAGCATTAGGATTGTACGAAGGATTATAAAACCATGATTTCGGAAGTGTAAACTTTTATATTTTGAAAAAAATAACGGTATTTTACTTTTTCCCCGAAATCAAAAATCCCCAATCCACAATAGTTAGAGTATCTTCGTACAGTTCTGAATATAGCATAAACGATTCAAATCCCTTAATTAATGCGACTTTCTTTACGAATAAGATATCTGCTTTACTTGGGCTTTTTGCATGCCATCATCATGCTGTTGGCTTTCAAAGTCTTGTCTGCTAATAAATTGTATTTTATTGTTTCTGAAATACTTATTCTCATTTCCTTACTTATTTCTGTTGTACTTTACCAAGCTATTCACCGACCTTTTAAGTTGTTGTTGATGGGAACTGAGGCAATGCGTGATCAAGATTTTTCTATCAAACTACGCCCAACGGGTACGCCTGAGCTAGATCAGCTTATAGAAGTTTATAATCAAATGATTGTGCAGCTAAGAACAGAACGAATACAGTTGACAGAACAGCATTTTTTCCTAGAAAAACTTATTCAAGCCTCTCCAATTGCAATTTTAGTATTGGATTTTGATGAAAATTTATTAAAAATTAATCCTAAAGCCCAAGAATTATTTGGTATTGCAGAGGGGCAATTTCTTCATCAACCACTTTCAGGCCTAGCTCATCCACTTGTAAACGCACTTCAAGCTTTACAAGATGGAGAATCAAAAACTGTTCAGATAAATGGCTTATCTACTTTCAAAATTCAGCGTTCTTTTTTTATGGATAAAGGCTTTGCAAGACCTTTTTTGATGATAGAAGAACTTACTTCTGAAATTTTGGCGACAGAAAAGAAAGCCTACGGGAAAGTCATTAGGATGATGGCGCACGAGGTAAATAATTCGATAGGGGCAGTAAACTCGATTTTGAATGTGGCGCAACAAATGGTTGAAGAACCTCATTTGCTACATGCCTTAGAGGTGGCGTCTGACCGCAACGAGCGACTGTGTGTGTTTATGCGAAGGTTTGCTGATGTAGTGCGTTTGCCACAACCGCATCTTGAAAGGCAATCATTGAATGAAGTCTTGGAAAACATTGTGGAACTTTGGAAAAGTCGTGCAAGCGAGAAAGGAATAAACTTGATTTTGGAGGAGCCAGAAAATGAAAAGTTTGCGATGATTGACCGTGGACAGATAGAACAAGTATTAATCAATGTGATAAAAAATGCAATGGAGGCTTGTGAGTCTGGTAATCAGATTATTGTGACTTTGTTGGAAAAAGGAATAAAAATTAAAAATAATGGCAGACCTATTCCGCACGAACAAGCTCATTTATTATTTACACCGTTTTTTAGTAATAAACCTGATGGACAAGGCATTGGACTTATGTTATGTCGTGAAATCTTAATAAATCATAATTTTCAATTCTCCCTAAAAACCCAAGAAGACGGCTGGACGTGCTTTAGTATTGAGTGAATCAGTGAATAGCGAATTAGTGAGTTGTGAATTGGTGAATGATGATTTTTCCCTATTTGTAGAAACGCAATACTTTGCGTCTTCATTAGTTAATAATTCAAAATTCACTAACTCACTATTCACTAATTCACTAATTCACTAATTCACTAAATACCTAGAACGAGTATCTCATTGTAATACCATACGTGCGAGGGTCGCCGAGGATACCAGCGTATTGACCTGCACTTCCTGGGGCTGCTAATAATTGTTCATAATAGTCTGTATTGGCGATGTTTCTTCCCCAAACATAAATAGAGATACCGTTTGATGCTCTGAAACCTAAACGACCATTCAATAATGAATACCCTTCAATGTTCAAATACTGAGAAGGTGATGGGCTTGAAGAGAATTTCGAACGGAAATAAACGTCAGCCGCTACGAAATAGTTACCTTTCAATCCAAAAAATACGCCTTTGGTTGTAGCCTCAGCACCAAATGAACCAGCCCATTTTGAAATACCTGGAAGCTCCCCACCCGATACATCTTTGAAAGCTTGAGTACCGCCTACTTCTTCTAAAGGTACTGGCGCATTTTTGAATGACACATATTTACCATCCGTATAAGCAATCGAGCCGTTGAAGGTAAAATGTGTTAACCTTACGTTTCCTTCTACCTCAACGCCTCTTACTCTAACTTTTTCAGCATTAGCCAAGTAGCCTCTGTTTACTCCTGGCTCTGGTGTTTGTACTTGTGTTTGATAATCCTTGATATCATCATTAAATACCACAACGTTTAAGAAAGAATTCGAGGTGGGACGAGTCTTAACGCCTAGTTCATAGTGAGTTACACCTTCTGGTTTTACTTTTGCCAAATCAAGTAGCACTTGACCGTTGGCTGTTGGCAAACCACCGATATTGATACCTACTGGTTTGTAGCTGATAGCGTATGTACCGTAAGCGTTGATATTTTTTGAAGCTTTGTATTGTAATGTCAATTGACCTGAGATGTTACTTTCGCTTACATCTGTATCAAAAGCTTGGTTGGTATACACTGCATTTTTCAAGGCTAACAAAGCAGCATCTGTCGTTTGCAAACCACCATAAGTTTCTCTTTTGTAGTTGGCTACTTTTTTATCATAGTTATAGCGCAAACCTGGCAATACATGGATTTTGTCATTTACAGCCCAGTCTACTTGAGCAAATGCTGCCAAACTTGTGCTTTGAATACGGTTAGTGGTGCGAATACCGAAGTTATCAAATAAGCCTGGTGTTTTCCAAAGCGCACTTGTTGAGCTTTGAGCAAAACGCCATTGTGCCGAACCAGCTTCTTCTGTTTGTACAGGATCTGATTTCAAGTCTTGCCACAAACCAAATACCCCAATTACACCACTCAAATTGTCAGCAACTTTTCCTGAATAACGTAACTCTTGAGACCATTGGTCGTGTACTGAATTACCCGAAGAAATAGTAAAAATTGGTAAACCTGTATAATCACGGTCATTCAAAGGCGTCCATTTCCAAAAACGCCAAGCGGTTGTCGATGTCAATGTACCATTCCCAATTTTAATATCTGCATTGGCAGATACACCACCCAAACTGTTGTCTGCTTTTGAAGGCGTATCTAAATCTACTACTCTTTCAAAGGCACTCGAATAAGGTAATTTATAGTTCAAATCTGCAATAATTGCGTTGAATTGACGATAGGCTGCACGTTTGGTTGTAACAACACCAGCTACAGGCCAGCCATAACCGTTAGGTTTTTGAGCAGTATAGTCACCAATCAAAGTGATTTTTACCTTTTCTGAAGGCGTATATAACAACTGGCCTCTAGTACCTAAGTTGTTGATATCGTTCATGTTTTGTTGTGTTTTTGTATTGTAAAGAAGACCGTCTCTTTGTGTACCTGAAAAAGATAGTCTAGCTGCCAATTGCTTATTGATTGGTCCAGAAATAGACCCTTTAGCTTGAATGTAGCCATAGTTACCATAGCTCAACTCAAAACTTGCACTTGGCGTAAAGCTAGCTTCACGAGTAGTAATATTGAATGCACCTGCGGTAGTGTTTTTGCCAAATAAGGTTCCTTGTGGTCCACGCAAAACTTCAACACGCTCAATGTCGACAAAATCTAAGGCAGTAGCTGCTGGACGTGCATAATATACCCCATCTACATAAAAACCAACACCTGGGTCAATACCATCATTTGTTAAACCGAAAGTTGAGCCTAATCCTCTGATATTCAATGTTGTATTTCTTGCATTTGAGGCATAAAGTTGAACTGTTGGTACTAATTCCTTCAAACGGTTTACGTTAAATGCACCTGCATCTTCTGCTGTAGCACCACGGATTACCGCGATAGGAATAGGAATATCTTGAACGGCCTCTTGTCGACGACGAGAAGATACTACTACATCGGCTAATTGACTTACATCTTCATCTAATTTGATTTCGGCCTTATCTGCTGTGATAACTACTTCTTTTTTTAAGTAACCTACGAAGGAAATAATCACTGAGAATGGAAGTTTTTGACCTGTAATCAATGAGAAATCACCGTTTACGTCGGTTGTTGAGCCGTTGGTAGTTCCTTTAATTTGAACGGCCGCTCCAACTAGTGGTTCATTCGTTTTGGAATCTACGATTTTGCCTGATACTGTAGCATTGATAATTGGTTTGTTTTGAGCAGATACAATATGCGATACACTTACCGCCACCACGGCGATAATGACAAATAAAAGTTTTTTCATTAAATTTAACTGTTTAATTAAAAAATATCTCGACAGCTCGGTTCCAAGCTCGCTGTCAAAATCCTGTGATAGAGATTACTTTAGTTGAACTAGACCAATGAGGTTGCCGCCTCTTGGTCTTTTTTATGCTTCAACAAAATAAATACTGCCTTTCTATTTGATTCAAATGAATTGATAAACAAGCATTTGAGCATGATAAATTTGATTTAAGAGACATCGTGGATTTTACTTTTAAGTCTATTTAGTATATAAAATTTGTATACTTTTGTTCTAAAATAAAAGGAGTAAGCAATTGAATTACTCCGTTTTATGCCTTAGGCAATATGCTTTAAGCTCAAAGAGCAAAAGTGACAAAATAGACATTTTTTCGCTTAATGCTTATAGCCTAAAACTTACAGCAGGTTTAAATTTAGATTAGATGAAAGCTTTTGATAATTGTTCTTAAACTGATGATAATCACAAGTGTTCCAACCAAAATCATCATAGGTTTGCGTTTTACCTTGTTAACAAAAATTGCTCCTAGTGGAGAGGCAATTGTACCCCCAACAATCAAACCCAATACCACCTGCCAAGAATTTACGCCTTCAAAAAGTAAGAAAGTGATACCACTAGCAAAAGAAACCGCAAACTCGGCTGCGTTTACCGAACCAATCGTATAGCGTGGGTCGCGACCTCGCCCCAAGAGCGATGAAGTTACGATTGGTCCCCAACCGCCACCACCAATAGAATCCATAAAGCCACCGAAGACAGCTAACAATCCCAAACGCTTGGTACGTTGTTTAACAATATTTTTTTGAAGCGCTTTTCTGATAATGATAATTCCCAAAATAATCATGTAAATAGAAATGTATGGTTTTATGACATTTCCATCAATGAAATCAGCAAGAAGATAAGCACCTGTAATAGAGCCTAATACACCAGGGATTAATAAGTTGCGAAATAACTTTTTATTGATATTTCCAAACTTAAAATGCGAAATAGCAGAAGCTCCCGTCGTAAACATTTCGGCTACGTGTACACTTGTACTACTTACCGCAGGTGGCACGCCCAAACTCAGTAAAAATGAGGTGGAAGTTACGCCATAAGCCATTCCCAAAGTTCCGTCTACTAGCTGAGCTCCCAAACCAACTAATACGTAAAAAGCAAAATCACTATTGAAACCATTTGAAATGGCAACCCACGAAAAATGTACTTTTCCGATATATACCATGGTTATCAAACAGCCTAGCAGTAAGATTGTAGGCGCGATATACCATATTGCTCGGCTCGAAAGAATTTTTTGCACGACTATCTTAAATTTTAGTGTAAAAAGACAAACTTAGATAAATACTATTTATTGTGATGAGTCATTTAATCTGAAAGAAAGAGTGAAAGCATCGCTTTCACCCTTAGCTGCATTAGATTGATTAAATAGACTACCATTAGTTCAAACAAAGGACCCTATTACAGCGTCAGTTGATATAATCTGTTTGGTTGTGCAAAAATATTATATAAATATTAAATCTATATACTTTATAGACTAATATTTGTGAAAAAATTCAAAATTCTTGTAATTGTTCACAAAAACCTCGATTTCTTTATAAGATAGATAGGATTTTAGTTCGATATCGATAAAGTGATGAATAATAAGCCCATTAGGTAATACTAAAAAGCTTGCTGGTAGGGGTATATTTTCGGAGATACCCGCATAAAAATGAGTACAAGGCGTTTGTTCAAAGAAAATTCCAATTGATTTAGCAAGGTGTTGATTTTCATCAAAATATAAAGAAAATTTTAGCTTTTCTCTAAGGCAGAGTTCCTCTATTTGCTCTCTGTTGATATTGGTTAGTGTCAATATTTTTACGCCTAGTTCAGTCAACCGTCGTACCGATTTTTGTAACAACCACAATTGCTGAGTAGAATACTCTCCCCATTCTGGCGCGAAGTAAGTAATCAACAAAGGCTTGTCTTTTGCTATGTCAGCAATAGTTACTGTATCTTTTTCCTGTGGCATATCGAACTTCCAAATCCCATGTTTGGCGGAAAACTCAACTGGCGGAAATTGCTTTCCAGCGCCCGAAATACTCGATAATAGTTTGTTGAATTGTGCTTTACGAGTTTTAATAAGATGAATCATAGTATTTTTAATCTATAGTTATAATAGACAAATTTAGCCTCTTTTTTGAATACAGAAGGCAAATACTACATTTTTTTGAAACTAAATAATCGTACAAGTGTTGGGCTATAGGCTGTAAGCCGCAGGCATTAGGCAGAAAACCTTTAGGTTTATATAGGAAATGTTCGGCTTTCAGCGGTGGGCTTTGGACAAAATCATGTTTGATTAATAAATAATAAGTAGGAAAATGTTATTAGTTAACAGTATATCAGTTATTGTAGTATAATTATAATCAAAAGGTTACCCTCAATTTTTACCTTTGAGCTGATTACTGGACAAAATTAAGTTCTCAAGTTCAAGACTTAGTCTTGGACTCAATTTAAAACAGTTTAAAACTATTAAAAATAAAAACAGTGAAAAAGGCTATATACCTGAATCTCACTTTCTTGTTTTGTCCATTAATTAGACCTTTTGATCTTGCATATCTTCAAATAACCGTATACTGTTAACTAATAACGTCTTCCTACTTACTTATTTTAACACTCTTTGCCTATTGCGGTTTCTTCTAGCAAACAACTTGAATTTTAGGCTTTCAGGTATCCGCTTTCAGACAATAGGCATTAATCTAAAGAAAAAAAGAGTTTTTTATGAAATTGTAAAGACCTTTTGCCGAATGCCCAAAGCTGAAATCCGAAAGCTCAAAAATTAAATTTTATTTTGAGTACTCACGTAATAAAAATTTAAGCTATATATTTGTATCGTATACGATATAATTGTAAAAAATTAAAATCATGAAACAAGAATTCTATAATTTGTCGGCGAAAACCCCTGCTGGCAAAGAGATATCAATGTCGGAGTTTGAAGGTAAGGCGGTATTAATTGTTAATACAGCGACGAAATGTGGATTAACTCCCCAATTTGAAGGATTGGAAAGTCTACACCAAAAATACAAAGACCAAGGTTTGGTAGTATTGGGTTTTCCGTGCAATCAATTTGCTGGACAAGAACCAGAGACCAACGATACAATCGAGCAAGTATGCCAAATGAATCACGGTGTAACATTTCAATTGATGGCCAAGTGTGATGTGAATGGAGCTGATACCCATCCCGTTTTTAAATATCTCAAAAGTAAAAAAGGAGGATTGTTGGGGAGTAGTATCAAGTGGAATTTCACTAAGTTTTTAGTTGACAAAAACGGAAAAGTGATAAAGCGTTATGCACCTGTCACTAAACCAGAGGCTATTGAAGACGATATTCGCAAAGTATTATAGCATGTCAGATGAATCAGAAGTATTGAAGCTCGAAAGACAGCTTTGCTTTCCTTTATATACAGCTTCGCGGCTTACTACTCAGTGTTATCAGCCCATCCTACAAGAATTGGGTCTTACCTATCCTCAATATCTGGTTATGTTGGTACTTTGGGAAAAAAATGATTTGAGTCTTTCGGACATTGCACATAAATTATACCTACAGTCCAATACCTTAACCCCTTTACTTAAGCGAATGGAGGAGTTAGGTTTATTAACCAGAACTCGCTCTAAACAGGATGAGCGAAGTATTTGTATATCCTTAACCGAAAAAGGAAGTCATCTAAAAGCCCAAGCGGAGCAGGTTCCTTCCAGGCTGATGCAGCAGGTAGCTCTTACCAAGGAAGAGGCTATTCAGTTACATACCTTATTATATAGGCTCATAAGAGGCTGAACTAAAAAAAATGACTTACCTCTAATGTATGGATTGAGCGAATGAGTGATTATTTTAACATTGGTACTCGAGCCGTATAGATGTAATGATTGTAGCTAAAAGCTTTGTGTGCGAAGAGGTGTCATTTTGAATTTGGTTAACCTGAGAGGCGGTCGAAAAACTAATTTCGCTCGCCTTTTAGGTTAAAAAGAACTACTACAATTATTCGACCATCAAAATTCGGAATGTTGCGAATTTGGTAGTTTTATGTCATGGCACACTTGGCTTGATACGAAAAGCATTGTATATCTGAGAGCATCAAATTGAACTCAACCCCAAATCACTAAATTCGTGAAGATTCATACATTTGTACCTTTAAGTCAATATTTTCTAATAAATGGTATTTTGAAAAAAGGTATAGAAAAATGCACCTACATTTCATCTATTTAATTCAGAAAAAGGATAAGACGAAAATTGTACCCGAAATCGAGGGTTTATTTGAGTAACACATCTGTCAAATGGCTGATAAACGTTACATCATTGCTTTGCTTTTCGACGGCATAGTCCCAACATCCTAAGTCATTACACTAAGAATCCCATCGTTGTATACATCCTCTGGATACATAATGACAAATTGAGATTGATTCTGTCTGTCAAATAAAATGTGGTCTCCTTTTGAGCGACACTTCCCGCTTATCATTCAAAGCAATGACTGAGGGGATATCACAACTTTGGTTATAATTAGGCGGTAAATTCAAGAGGAATGTTCGTTGGAGCCACCAACACTCGTCATTCTGTCTACTCGAAGTAAGCTAACTGTTAGCTGACTTGTTCCATTCTTTACAGTTGAATTAAATTAGTAAAACGACTTTTTTCACAAATTAGAGCATGAAGATTAAAGGTTTTCCCTTTGATTGCTATTAATCTAGAGATTTGTCTCTCACAAAAATTGGGTAAATTATCTATTGAATTGTTAATAAAAAAGCATCGAAATACAATATTTCGATGCTTTCTAGAATGCATTATGTTGCTTATTGAACTAATACTTTTACAGATATAATGTTATTAAGTTGTACAAAATACACACCTGGGCTAAAATGCTGAACATTTATTTCTATACTATTTTTGAAAGAACCAGAATATCTCTCATTACCAAAACTATCAATCAGCTTGATATCGTTATTGCCAGTGGCGTTCACTTTCACCGTAATTTTATCGTTCGTTGGGTTTGGATAGATACTTACCTGTCCGTTGAGTCCTTCATCAATTCCCAGTGGAATTAGCACCGCAACTGTTACCTTAGCAGTATTAGAACAGCCTTCTTGGTCAGTACCTTTCACTGAATAAATCCCTGAATATTTGGTATCAACAGCTAAAATATTTGCGTTTTGCGTACTGGCGGTAAATCCTGTAGGACCAGTCCACGAATACACCATAGCACCAGCGGCTTTGAGCGTGATAGTTTGATTTTGGTACACCTGAGTAGGCGCTTCGGCGGTAACGACTGGAAGCGCTTTGACATTTACTCTGGCAGAGTCTAGGTTTGTACAACCGTTCGAATCTGTTCCTAGTACCCGAACCGAAAGCTGATTTAGGGTTGACAAAGCATTTGGAAGTTCCAATTTTTCGGAAGCATTCGCATACACCTTTTGGTTAAAGTAATAATTATAGGACTTTGCACCGGAAGCAATGAACCGAAGGGTATCTCCAGCACAAACAGCTGCTGCGGTCAGGTCTACCGTTGGCAAAGCATTAATAACGCCAGATAAGGTATCCTTCACTGCAATTTTGGTTTTACCAGCATCAATGTTTAGGCTAAAAGCCCCTGCTCCAATAGCATTGGACTCAGACTGCCAAACCGTTTGATTATTGAGTTTTTGTGTACTAGCCTTTAGGATATATTCTTTACCATTTGAACGAACAATATGCGAAAAGCTAGTGCTGTCAGCAATATCTCCGAAAATACGGCCATAGGCTTTAATAGGCTGAAAACGGCATATTTTGGACAAACTATCTAATCGCAACACTGGAATAACCGTTACCTTTGTTTGTGAGGCAGCACTCAAGCAACCCTCATTTTCACATTTTGCCACATACAGCGTGTTTGACTTAGGACTGACCAAAAGCTCATTTTTTGCAGAAATAGCAGTGCTTGAGTCTTTAGCCGAACTCCAGTTCCATTGCACTTGAGAACAGCCTTGCACTTTGAGCGAAATATCTTGCCCGTACTCAATTTCAGTACTTGCAGTATCAAAAATCGGAGCACTCATGGTTTTGGTACAAGGGTTATATCTAATCACATACCCATCAAAAACAAACCAAATCAACTCCTTTTTGTCTACAAACATTTTTTGCATATAGTAGTCTACAAGGTTAATATTTGCAAAAACCTGCCACGTATTGTTTTCAAATTTTAAGATACGATTTTCATCGTAAGCATAAATGGTGCCATCAGGTCCTTCAGCAATTTGACTAGGCGATATTAAATTATTGGTGTATTTTCTGTAGGCCGTCCATTTGCCATTATCAAACATGATAATTCCTTTTACGTTAGTGGCCCAGTATCTATTTTTAGAATCAATAAAATGACTTAGATAAGAACTATTTATTTCAGGTAAATCATTTTCACCATAAGTTCTACTTGTGCCATCTTGAATAGAGAATTTTTTAGTATAAATTTTATTTTCTGAAAAATTGTAAAGATACTGCCATAGAAAATCCTTGTTCACAACATAAGTACCTTGAGTGCCATTATTTCCAAAGTCAAGTGAGACCTTAGGCGTCAGCTTCTCTCCTTCGAAAGAATAGAGCTTCAAACCATATGAATCAGACGCAATAAGGTAGTTGTTTTCAATATCTACGTACTGCGGCGCTATTTCAGTGTCTTTGTTCAGAATCGTAGAACTAATTAGCTTACCAGTAGGTACATCAAGAATATTTAGGGCAAAGGTAGCTTTTGGAAAAACGCCAGAGTAACCGATAATCTTAGCGAGGTTTGTGAGTATACCTAGTTGATTTTTGCTATTCAAACTATAAGAAGACGTCACTCCTGCTCCTAAGGCTCCATCTGTATTTTTATGATTCAAGGCTGTCTTCGTACCATTGAGTGTATTAAAAGAAACAAAGCCACCCATTGATGAATATCCAATATAATCACCTGCTATATACCCACTTACAGAAGTATTTAACATATCTGGAACCGTCAGGTTTCCTTGATATTTGATTCTGGCTGTATCGATGGTGGAATTCAGGTTTTTAAACGGAGCTTTTAACGATAACAGTGTTCCGCTAGGATATAGTAGTAAGGCATTTTCTTGCTCTCGGAATAACTCGTAAGTACTTATATAGTCTTGATTGTTTTCCAAATTAGGAACCTTAAAGGTTTTTGTGATATCATGAATCTCCACGGGTGGTCTTACTTGCTCAAACACTTTAACTGAAGGGTTCGAGACTTTTGCAATGCTAAGCTTTACGTTCGAGGCTCCAGAAGTGGCAACATCAATTGCAGTAACCACTCGGGTAGCAGTGGGATTATATAATTGGCTTAAATCGGGACTATAACCGGTATTGCCAAAAAACATCACCTTTTTATCTGACCATTCACTGACTTCATTATTACTCCTTGCTCTGATTCTCCAAACAGCTCGTGACTCATAAACAGACGGGAAAAATTTAGCCTGATTCCCGGTAAATGAAATATTGGAACTGTAGTCAAAATTCGGATTGTAATAACCAGCAATCTGTACATCATAGGAAATGGCATTAGGACTCGATTGTACATTGAGAGTAAGCTCTTTGTCAGAAAAGATAGAAGTCCAATAAAACGGAATATTCTTTGTGCTTGGAGGCAACACACTATTGGCTGAAATACTAAGCACTGCAGTATTACTCCAACTCGCTTTGGCTAAAGAGTTCATCGCCATTACTCTAAAGTATAGAGTACTTTGTGGCGCTAAATTAGTCAGCTGCACATAGGGACTTTTGGTCGTATCCTGACTAAGTATTTGAGTAAAGTCAGGATCAGAAGCTACCTGACTCACATAATATTCTGCGAAGATGGAGGGTTGCCAATGTATAAATGGAGACGTTTTGATGGTGTATGCACTCATTAAAGAAACGGGAGATATGTCAATCGACATTTCCGTAAGAAATTTAGTTGCATGTTGCTCCATCACTGCCCGACATAGTGGGTGAAATTCGTCTTTGCTTTGGCAATAGCTCATGATTGAGCCTCGGATCGTCTCCAAAGATTTTTCGTAACAACCTCCCTCCGAAGGGTAGCAGTGATCGATAGGGCCACCTGGCCAAGTACAACTTTGCGTATGTGGTGATCCAAAAATATGGCCTATTTCATGAGCAGCTATTGTCAAATTGGCTAATCCCCAAGGTGTCAAACATTCATTACCTCCCAACAAGGCCACGCCTCCTGCTCCATAAAATGGCTTTACGGGCATATACACAACCTTATCGTACTGATCCTTAAACTTATAGACACTTGAAGTTGGACTTGGATCTTCCCAAATACTAATTTGTTTATCGAACAAATCAAAAATATTGCTCAGATTATAATAGGGATCCTCGCTTGGGCTTTTTCTAAAACTAAAACATGTAACGACCAGTCGAATATTCGTTTCACGTTCAAAAACTTTAGAAACTTGGTTGAATTGCAAATAAGTTTCTCTTTTAATCAGATTGGTATCTCCATTGAAAAGTTGGTAGGTCGGATAGTCAATCTCCACCGCAATTCTAGCAATTCTCCCTACTGTTGCTACTTGCCTGCTAGCGCGTTTTTGGGCTAAGTACTTTTGTGCATTCTGAATAATTGAGAGGTTTTCGGGTGAAATCTTGGACTCGTTAGTTCCGCAAGAAGCAAATTGTTTAGGTTGATTTGGAGAACTAGTTTGGCAAATACCATTCCATGCAATGATAATTCCTACTAAGAGGAGTAGAGTTTTTTTCATAGTGTAAAAAATAAATTGTTTGGGCTAAATTAAAAGGTAGGTCTGATTACTGGACAAAAAGAATAAAAGCGAGAAAAAAGTTGTTATGAATGTGTGAAAACCCAACAACAACTTTTAGTTGTTGCTTTTGGACAAATTTAAGACTGATTTGCTCAAAAGCCAACAAACATTGTTAAAAACTTTGTTTATTATCATCTGTAGAATTATTGTTAAGGAAAATGTTAATCTCAACAAACTTAAAAATCAAGTTGGTGTGATTGCGGATAAAAATCAAACCTTAGCCAATTCTCATTATCGTCGCTTAACTCGTTTTTTTGATGCTCTATTTTGCAAGCATCAGCTTTGGAAAATGATTCTTAAAACGGTAATACAACAATTGGTTTCGACCTTAGACAAACAAGCGCAAGATGTCGAAGTATTTACTACTTGAAGGTACATCTTGGGAGTTTGGAAAAACCAAGTTTCACTTTTTGACATTAAGTATTGTTTATCAAGGCATTAGCATTCCTATTTTCTTTATAAATTTAGCTAAAAAAGGATGTTCTGACCACTTGGAACGTAAGCGTTTGCTTCTCATGGCAAACTGCTTATATCCCTTAAAAGGGATGACTTTAATAGCAGACCGAGAGTACATAGGTCGTCAATGGTTTAATGACTTAATAGAACAATTTGAGCTTAACTTTGTCATTCGAATCTCAGAAACAGATTATAAATTAGACCTTCAAAATCAAGGTAAGTCTTATGCATAACTGCTTAAGAAAGCCAGAAAAGGTAAACTTGTTGAACAAACACTCACGCTAGGAAATCAAACCTTAAGAATGATTGATACGAGGAATCAAACACCTGAAAAACAGGATGATTCTTTAATTATTCTTATCACAAATTTGCCTCTGAAAAAACAAAAAATTCTTGCCATCTATAAACTCAGATGGCAAATTGAGTTCATCGGGGTCGCCCGTGCGGTTTAAGTGCCTCAAAAGCAATGGGTTTAATGTAGAAATGATAGCTTTCAAAGACAAGAAAAAGATTCGATTAATATTTTGCATTGTTATTGCCTGTTATGTTTTATGTGTCAGTGAGGGACTCAAAAATTTCAAAAAAATCACTGTCAGACAAATAGCTAATACCAAATATGAATCTATTTTTAGAAAGGGATATAGCCTCATTTCTAAACATTGTCAACAATTGGTACTTTTTCTAGAATGGTGCCTTGAAAACTATAACACTATTAAAATTAAACCTAAACCCGCATAAAACAATTTTGTCCAGTGATCAGGCCTCAGATATACTATGAGTTTAATCTTTCTTACTACTTAACTCTAAATAAAAACA
>NZ_JBMLSD010000074.1:0-13032 GCF_049240685.1 Flectobacillus sp. | reverse complement strand
CCCTAACTAAAACACTCAATCAACAAAATACGAGTAGTTTTATCCGTCACCTTAAAACGGTCATCTACACGCTGGTTGACAACCCACATCGTTGAGCCATTGGAGGTAAGCAAATAGGTTTCTTTTTTCAGATTCAAAGACACTTTTTGATCTGTCAAGAAGTCGCTGATGAGCTTTTTCTTATTCATCCCAAGTGGACAAAACCAATCTCCTTCTTTGTATTTACGCAGTTGCAAAGGAAAACGAACTTTGTCAGCATCCAAACAAGCGTACTTTTTGGCAGTAGGTACTTTATAATCTTCTGGGCGGTCAAAAACCTCAAAATCTAATTGGAAACTATCTGTTCTAACCTTCGTGTCATTTGCTTCAATGACGCGACTTTCGAAGCTAGTCAAGTTTTTGAGCGTAATAACTAATTCGGTTCTATCCTTCACCAACTCATGCGTAGGCGATAAGAAAGTACGACCAGGTTCTTTGTCAAAACTAGCAAAAATCTCTTGGCACTGCTGATAAGTAAAGTTGAAAGGCTTCAGCAACTCTGTTAGTTTCACGATCGGTTGAGAAAGTGTCTGAATCGCTTTATAATTCACAAAAAACACCTTACCATCACTCCAAACAATTTGCTTACGAAGCATTTCGATTTCTTGGTAAAAAATCTCCTCTACCGCCGCAATACGCTCAACGGTTTGTTGAATCGTTTGCTCCAGATTTGGATTGATTTGCTTCAACAAAGGAACCACTTCATTACGTATCAAATTACGTTGGTATTTGTTAGACTCATTGGAAGAATCTTCTCGCCAAATAATTTGATTTTCAACCACATAATCAAAAATCTGTTCTTTTTCGGCAAACCAAATCGGGCGAATAATTGAGCCGTTTTTAATTTGAATACCGTGCATTCCTGCAATGCCTGTGCCTTTCGTCAGGTTCAAAAGTACCGTTTCAAGTACATCATTCTGATGGTGCGCTGTTGCGATATAGTCAAATTGGTGCTGCGTACGCAATTTTTCAAACCACTGATATCTCAAAATTCTTGCGGCCATCTGGATTGAAACCTTCTCATTTTCAGCAAATTCTGCCGTTTGAAAGGTAGTCACAAAGAATGGCACTTTGTATTTTATAGAAAGCTTTTTTACAAAAGTCTCATCTTCGTTTGATTCTTCACCGCGAAGTCCAAAATTACAGTGTGCAATCGCAAAGTCGATTTTGGCTTTGCTAAATAAATCACACATTACTACTGAGTCCATTCCACCACTTACAGCCAAGAGGACTTTGTCGGAAGAATTAATCAGATTTTTGTTGTTAATAAACGTTAAAAACTCGTCAAGCATGGTTTTATTGGCTAATTTTGTAGCTCTAATATTATGCGACAAAGTTACTCTAAAATACAGCAAATCGGGTCATTTATTCGCTCGATTCCTTCATTTGAGACAAAGAAATCTTTTTTTGCCTCAAAACCGTATATCCTTTTGTTCATGGTTTTCAGCCTATTGGGCTTTCAATCAAACTCTTTTGGACAAAGTCAGGTCGAAATCATTAAAGCCGACAGCTTGGTGGGTCAAAATACGCCTTTCATGCAAATTCGGAAGCTTTTGGGCAACGTGGCACTACGTCAAGGCACTACTTTGGTGTATTGTACCCAAGCTATTTTGAACGAAACTACCAACGTTTTGGAGGCTTATGGTAAGGTAAAAATCATTCAGGCTGATACCGTGACTATTACTGGTGATACTGCCTATTACTTTGGTAACGACAGATTGGCAAAAATGAATGGACGCGTCAAGCTCGACGATGGCACCATTATTTTGACCACTAAACAAATGGACTACAACCTCAATTCACACGTGGCATATTACAATACCAACGGGAAAATTGTGGATAAAAAAAGTACTCTGACTAGTCGTGAGGGGTATTATAACACAGTAACGAAGCTTTTTGATTTTAAGCATAATGTAAAAGTAGTAGATAAAGATGGCTCACTTACCGCCGACTCGCTGCGCTACAGTACTTTATCAAAAGAAGCATTCTTTATTGCCCCAACCACGGTTGTCAACAAAAAAGATACAACCTACGCCAATCCTGGAAGTCAATATAATACCATAACCAAAATTGCGAATCTCAAAGGACGCTCAACCGTCAAGACGGACGACTATGTCATGACAGCCGACACGATGATTTATGACCCTCCTACCGAAATTGGAATTGCCAATGGTAATATCGTTTTTGTTTCGAAAAAAGATAAGGCTATTCTTACAGGAGAACATGGACGTTACGCCAAGAAAACAGGTGTAACAAGAGTCTTTGGAAGAGCTTTACTAAAAAATGTATTTGAAAATGATACGCTTTTTCTAACTGCCGATACGCTAGTTTCATTGGATAACAAAGAAACCAAGACTCGCAAGCTTTATGCCTACAAGAAGGTTCAAGTGTATAAATCTGACCTCTCGGCAAAATGCGACTCACTGAGTTATAATGTATCTGATTCGACGATTTATTTTTATCAAAAACCCATTCTCTGGAATAATAAAAATCAATCTGAGGCCGATTCTATCAACATTTTGTTGAAAAACAATAAGGTACACGTCATGAACATGAAAGGTAAATCTTTTGTAGTCTCGGTAGATACCCTCAATAATTTCAACCAAGTGAAAGGTCGTAAAATTGTGGCTAACTTTACCAAAGATTCGAAGGTAGAAAAGGTAAGTGTTGATGGAAATGGAGAGAGTATCTATTTTGCTGTGGATGAAAAAAATAAACTCACTGGAATGAATCGTGTTCAATGTAGCAAAATGAATATGTATTTTGGAAAAAGTAAAATTTCGAAAATAGCATTCCTAGCAAAACCTGATGGCAAATTTATGCCTCCCAAAGAAATCAAAGAAGATGATAAAGAGCTAGATGGCTTTAAGTGGAAAATCTCGGATAAACCAAGTAAAGAGAGTATTCTGAAAAAAGTTGCCTACATAACTCCAATAGAGACTAAACCCCTTGTAACAGATTCTGTCTCACAGAAAAAAAGTACCATTAAAACACCTACAAAGCCGTTAACGAAAAAAAATGTTAAAAAATAGTTAACGATAGTATTATTGAAATATTTTACTATATTTTTGTGCAATAGCGATTCTGTAAAATTATTGTGTAAATAGTAAAAAAAATTTTACGTTTAGAGCAACCTTTTCGTATGTTTAGCAGTCTATAGTATAAAGTTTGTATCATTCTTGCTAAAAAGAATACAAGATTCCTTATTTTTTGTTTTTTTAAATTTATTAATAATAACTAGATGAAATGAAATTTCTACAAAAATACATATTGGGTGGCTTGTTAGTGTTGACATCAGTGATGTCGGCACAAGATGCTAATGCCCAAACTGAAAATAAATATAAAAGCCGATTGGACATTAAGCCTAAGCAAAAAACTAGCACTTCAACGTCTACGGTTTCATCACTAAGAAAATCTACATTTTCTTATTTCCAGCCCTATGCCAATACACTAGACCGTGCCATTCGTGTACAGCGTTCTACTGCCATTAATCAATACTTTTCAAACTCTTTGTTGTCGCAGCAATCAGCTAAGGCTGTAACAAAAAATGAGGTAGTAAGTAACAACGTTTTGGCCGAAACTATTCGTACCGAAGAGGCATTGAGTGCAGAAGAACATTTGTTTTCTAATGAAAAACTTTGGGTTTCTAATATTTTCCCAAATCCGGCAGACGACCACGCAGACATTAACTTCAATATTTCATCTCAAGTAAGTGAAGCAAAGATTACTTTCTATAATATTTTGGGAAGTGAAATGAAAGAAGAGATACTTGAAAGAGATCAACGTAAAGCTAGAATTTCAACAAAAGATTGGCCAAATGGCATCTATCTTTACCAATTAACGGCAGATGGACGCTCATTAGTTACCAAAAAACTTTTAGTAAGACATCAATAAGATATTGTAGTGTTAAAAGGTTTAAAAGAGGCTACCCTAAAGGATAGTCTCTTTTTTTATGCATTTGCGAACATTTCTTATCTAAGCAAACTTTGATGAATCTGTAGAATCTGAGGAATCACTGGAGTCTGGTCGTCATTTTGAATAAGCCAATCCGAAAACTTGATGCGCTCGACATCTGGAAGTTGCCTTTCGATAATCGCTCTTATTTCTTCCTCCGTACGACTATCTCTCAATTTGACACGTTGTACTCTTAAATCGATTGGCGCGATTACGCTAATCATTTTATCACACAAATTACCATCTCCTGCTCCTTTTAGTAAAGCCGCTTCATATAACACATAAGGGACATCCTGATGTTGTGTTACCCAGTCTTCCGCATCTTTTCGTACAGCAGGATGCACAAGAGCATTGAGCTTTTGAAGCAACGCAGGTTGTCCAAAAACTTGTGAAGCTACC
Organism: Flectobacillus sp.; assembly: GCF_049240685.1. Classification (NCBI taxonomy): domain Bacteria; kingdom Pseudomonadati; phylum Bacteroidota; class Cytophagia; order Cytophagales; family Flectobacillaceae; genus Flectobacillus; species Flectobacillus sp. Next base: position 8,640 of record NZ_JBMLSD010000074.1, on the reverse strand, counting down.
CATGCACGATTATAGCTACCATCAGGTAAATATGCCTCAGAACCCAACAAAGCAATAATTTCCTTTTTCAGCTCTTGATTTTGGATAATAATCCATTTCGCTCTCGAATCGGCTTCGTAAACAGGTACACCCAATAGCGAAAATACCTTGGCAACAGTACTTTTGCCTGAACCTATACCGCCTGTAATGCCGACAACAAGTGTTTTTGTTTTCATTTTATAAAAAGACAAAAAAATAGCCGATAGAAAAACTATCGGCCATTAATTTACGGATTACTTCAATAATTCTGCCACTTCAAAACTTACAGCCACTCGTTCTTTATTGGCTTTTAAATAAGAATTCTTGGGAAGTGGGATTCTTATTTCGTCATCATAATTATCTTGTATTCTACGTCCAGGTACTTTGATACTAAGAGTTTCTCCTAATTCGTTCAAAGTGCTTTCTGGCCCTTCTACCTCTATGGTACTTGGGGTTATGTTAATCACGCTTGATACGATGTAACGTTCTTGCAAGGGAATATTCAAGCTATCGATACGCAACTTTATAGTTCGCTTAACTTTTTTATCAAACTCCAACTCAAAGCGATCAGTAACAACATAATTTACGTGAACATCTTTGATATAATCAGAAAGAGAGTCGGTCAATGAGCCAGTGTTCAAAAATCTGGTTTTCAAAGGCTTATTAATCGAGTAATATACGGGTGCTACATCTAAAGCCAAGGCTTTTCGTAGCAAACTCCAACCACTGCCTGTTACATGAACGGTTATTTTTTCGGGCAGTGGCTGAGTTGGTATATACAGAGAATCGTTATAGCTAAAGCGCAACGGAAACGAAATTTTTTGGGAATATCCTTCTTTATTTAAGGCATTCATAACCCAAAAAATCGTTGCAGTCAGGATGCTAAAAAGAACTGCACGATAATCTGTTTTAGTAATATTTGGTTTCATCGAAAATCAAATTTCAGTCAGAAAAGAGAAATGTAAATCTTCAGACTCCTTCAGGAACACTATTCAGCCGTTAACTGAGAAGAAGCATCTTTAGAAATGGCTGTCTTTAGAAACACAATACGTACCCCTTTGCTAGCATCAACCTCAACTACAACTGTTTTTTCACGAACCGAAACGATTGTTCCATGTGCACCACCAATGGTAACTACTTTATCGCCAGCTTTTAGTGCATCTACATACGCTTGCTGCTCTTTTTGTTTCTTTTGTTGAGGACGAATCATGAAAAAGTACATGATTACAAACATACCAACAATCAAAAACAACGATGACATATTACTCCCTGCTACTTGTAAAAGAATTGAATTCAACATAATGTTTTTAGCAATTTGAGGATTTAAGATTTGAAAACTTTCTCAAAGATGAGAAGATTTAAGATTCTTTAGAACACAGACAGTTCTATTTTCTCTTGAAAACTTCTACTTTAAAGCTAAAAGTATTTTCAGAAGGAACCGTATTGGCATAAGCCGTAATAGTTTTATTTTGTTTTCCTTCTTTATTTTTACTATTAAACTTCACGGTAATAAAGCCTTGATCACCCGGTGCAACAGGCTGCGTTGAATAAGAAGGCGTAGTACATCCACACGAAGTACTAACATTACTAATCACCAAAGGCATGTTTCCCGTATTTTTAAATTTGTAGGTATGGACGACAGAATCTCCCTCTGTAAGTGTGCCCAAATCGACAAATGGAGTATCGATTTTCATTACAGGAAAGCTGTCGGCTGTAGGACGAAGGGCTGCCAAGGAGTCGGCCAATGCTTCGTTAGGTGATTTTTGTTTGTTTTGGCAGGCTGCCAATGTTGCGATTGTCGCAACTGCGATTAGAATCTTTTTCATGATGATAAAGGCATAAAGAAGTACAGACGACGGGAAAGAACAGCCCAACCGTCTGTATTTTTGAGTTCTATTAAGCTTTTGCTTTGATTTGATTCATCATATTTTCAACATCCTCGAGTAGTCTTTCGGCTTTTTCACGAGCTTCATTTACTACTTTTTTCCCTTCTGATTTTGCCATTGTTTCAGGAATTTCTTTTCCTTCTATCAAATCAGTAATGAGGTTTTGTAGTTGATCACGATATTTTTGCAATTGGAACAACAATTTGCTACGAGTATTTTCTCCTTTATCTGGAGCATACAAGATGCCCAACACCGCACCAACAGCAGCACCTGTCATGAATGCCCAAAAGGTCTTTGATGATTTGCTCATGAGTTGTTTTCGTTAATTAGATTTGTAACTGAACCAAGGTTAAGACGTTAGTAAAGCGGTAAGCTATGGCAAAATAGGTTTGATGTCAGCTAACACGTTTTATCATCTAATTTTCAAACATATATCGTAAACATTGCTGTTTACCATCCATTTCGCAGCGTACCTAGGCTACTAATCGCCTACTTTTATTTTTTCAATGAGTTGCGAATATATACATCCAAATCCACAACTCATTCATTAAAATTATTTATTGTCAATCAAACCACGTCCAGACTTACGAACCAGACCTTCTTCGGCAAGTTTTTGAGAAAGCACATCTAACAAACCGTTTACGAATTGTCCAGATTTGGGTGTGGAGTAATTTTTCGCTAATTCGATATATTCGTTAATTGAAACCTTAACAGGGATACTTGAAAAATGAATCATTTCGGCTAATCCCATTTTCAAGATAATCATGTCGGTCATTGCCAAACGGTCGGCTTCCCAGTTTTTGGTTTGCTCAATGATAATTTTTTCATATTCATCATCATTGTTGAGCGTTTGGTCAAATAAATCTGTAAAGTAAAACTTATCGTCGTCCCAATTCAAAGCTAAAGGTTGTAAAACCAACTCCGCTATGCTTTGAATTTTGAAAGTTTTAGTTGTTAAGCTTTTCAAAACATCTTTATTTTCGCCCCAATTTAAGTCTTTTTCTTCAAAATACGCCACCACAGAATGATGTTTCAAAACGAAAGTCTTAAGAATATGAACAACAATCGCTAAATCTTCTTCAAAATTATGTTTTGAAGTACGAAGGTATGCTTGAAATTGAGTATCTGGCAAAACTGCATCCAAGAAAAGTTTACGGATAAAGTTTTGGTCATCTTCTGTCCAACGAAGATCACGACGGATAATTTCATTTTCGAAGTTGGGAAGATTACGAAGGGCAAGAATCACTTGGTTTTCACCAAAACGAGAAGTTTTGTGCTCACTTTCCAAAAGGCGACGTTGTTCGTCCCAAACTGCCACATCAGCCAGTTCGACCAAAAGTAAAAGCAATTTCAGATAGTTATCATAGATTTTTTCTACCTCCTCAATCATCGCATGCTTAATACGCACACGGTCGCGTTTTACGGCATCACGATAAATCGCTAATGCTTGTTTTGCTGCATTTTTTGAATCAGCTGGAATATCATCTGCTTTTACCTCTCCCTTAAACAATTCTTCGAAATAGAGTTCAGCCAGCTTGCGCAAACCTTCTAGTTTGGGCATCTGTTCTTCTTTCGGAATCATTAAATCAAGATTTGGTAAAAATTGCTCGGCAATGTAATCGAAGGCTAATTGATAATTGGCTCTTTCCGCTGTGCGGAAGGCATAGATAGTTTGGAATGCTTTTGTACGGAGTAAGCGTCGGTTGACCATTGGATATGCAAAGAACGTTTTTGTAAATTTTTAACTGCACCATACCTTGGTGCTCAAAATCAGTGTGCAAAAATAGTGTTTTTTTTAGAAACATCCATGCTGAAAAAGAAAAAATGCTATGATTATGTTTACAATAAAGTGTAGGCAATATAAGATTATTCCGAGGATTGAACGAAGGGCATTGACTAGTAGATAAGCCTTTGGGGAGCCCCCGAAGGATTGATAAAACCTTGGTTTTTCGACCTCAATTCTCCCTTCGCTCTTGAGTGAAATACTTATTTTTAAGAAAAATACAAAGCTCAATGCCCAAAATCAGCCCTCATCTAAGTAAGTTTGTAATAGATTGTAAAATAGACTCAAAAACATATCAATGTATCGACATCGCTTGAAACTATTGCGGAATTACATTGGTTAAACATACATGAAAGCATTAAAACATCTCAATAAGTATTTCTTCCAATATAAGTGGTATTTGATTCTGGGTACGCTTTTTACCTTTATCTCCAATCTGTTTGGTGTTGTTCCGGCCCAAATCGTTCGTTACGCTTTAGATTTAGTAAAAGAAACCATTTCATTGTATTTTTTGTATGATGGCTTTGGAGCGCAAACAGTAGTATATGAAATCTTTGCTTTCTCGATTTTGCTATATGGTTCATTGATTCTTGTCATGGCTTTACTCAAAGGGATTTTCTTATTTTTTGTAAGACAAACACTGATTGTAATGTCTCGACATATTGAATATGACCTCAAAAATGAAATTTATCATCATTATCAAACCTTGCCACTGAGCTTTTATCGAAAAAACAACACAGGAGATTTGATGGCACGTATCTCTGAAGATGTTGGAAAAGTGCGAATGTACGTAGGACCAAGCTTGATGTATGGTCTCAACCTTATTTCAGTGTTTGTTTTGGTGGTGGGCTATATGCTTTCGGTAAATGCCAAATTAACTTGGTATGTATTATTACCTGTGCCATTTTTGTCGGGCAGTATTTATTTTGTAAATACGATTATCATCCGTAAATCGGAAGAGATACAGGCAAATCTTTCAAAGATATCGACCTTTGTTCAGGAAGCTTTTTCAGGTATTAGAGTACTAAAAGCCTTTGTTCAAGAAGAACCCTCTACTGTTGCTTTTACTAAACAATCGAATATTTATCGTGAAAAATCTTTAGACTTGGTAAAAGTAGACTCTCTTTTTACACCATTGGTATCTATTTTGGCAGGATTAAGCTCGGTGTTGGTGGTATATATAGGTGGACAAGAAGTGATGGCGGGTAGACTAACGCCTGGCAGCATTACAGAGTTTATCATGTATGTGTATATGCTTACATGGCCAATGATTGCCTTAGGTTGGACAACCTCTCAAATCCAGCGTGCGGCGGCTTCTCAGCAACGAATTAATGAGTTTTTGGAAATTAAAACTGATCTTATCTCAAGCAAAAATATCGCTCAAACTATCGAAGGAGCCATCGATATTAGTCAAGTAAAGTTTGTATATCCTGATTCGGGGATTGAGGCTTTGCATAATTTTAGTATGCATGTCAAAGCGGGAGAATCGGTAGCGATTTTGGGGACAACAGGCTCTGGAAAAAGCACCGTTGCAAACTTGTTGTGTAGGATGTATGACACCACCGAAGGACAAATTAAAGTGGATGGCATTGACCTTAAAGATTGGGATGTACAGAGTCTTCGAGGCCAAATTGGGTATGTTCCGCAAGATGTTTTTTTATTTTCTGATTCCATCAAAAGTAATGTTCGTTTTGGTAGCCTCGATATGACCGACGAGCAGGTGATACAAGCTACCAAAGATGCAGATTTGTATCATAACATTATGGATTTTCCAGAACAGTTTGATACCGTGTTGGGCGAAAGAGGTGTAACCCTTTCGGGAGGTCAAAAGCAACGTTTATCGATAGCGAGAGCTATTGCTAGAAGTCCTAAAATTTTGATACTAGATGACTGTCTATCGGCCGTAGATACCAAAACAGAGCATCAGATTTTGAATAATTTACAAGAAATCATGAAGGGAAGAACCTCAGTGGTAATTTCTCACAGAGTATCCTCTGCTAAGCTAGCCGACAAAATCATTATGCTCGACAATGGTTATATTATAGAACAAGGTACGCATGACGAGCTCATGGCTAAAGAAGGTGCGTATAAAGAACTTTTTGAAAAACAACTTCAAACAGAAGAAACAAATTCGTAAATTGGAGCTAACCTTTATAAAACTTCGGCGTAACGATTTAGCTTTAACTTATTCAGCAAAACGCTCTGCTTGTAAAGGCAGAGCGTTTTTTTTTGCTCTATTCGCATAAATTTTATTCAAAAAGATTCCTAATCAATCATTATATTCTTGAAAAAGACAAGTGCCTATGCAGCATACATTCAAACACAAGGTATATCATATTTTAGAGGTAGCAAGAGGAAAAAAGCATGGCGTCAATTGGTTGGTCAATATCCTAATCATGAGTATAATTGCACTCAACACAATCGCTATTATCTTACATTCGGTTCGTAGTATAAGGCGCGAGTTTGACGAATTATTCATAGACTTTGAATATTTCTCCGCGGTCTTTTTTACGATTGAATATTCTTTAAGGCTTTGGGTTTGTACCGAAAACGAGAAATATAAACATCCTGTTTGGGGGCGGCTGAGATATATGACCTCTACAGGTGCAATCATTGATTTGCTTTCTATTTTACCTTTTTATCTCTCACATTTCACCTCAGATACAGGACTAATCCGAATTTTGAGATTATTCAGGGTATTTAGACTTTTCAAATTTTCACGCTATGTTCATGCACTCAGAGTAATCGAAGGTGTAATTAAAGAAAAAAGAGAAGAATTAGTTTTGAGCTTAGTATTCTTAATCTTTCTGCTTTTAATAGCCTCATCGGTGATGTACTATTTAGAAAGCCCCGCACAACCCAGAGTTTTTTCGAGTATTCCTGCAACATTATGGTGGGGAATAACCACCATAACATCAATAGGTTATGGCGATATTTATCCCATTACAATATTGGGTAAAGTTTTTGGCGGTATCATCGCAATTTCAGGAATAGCTATCATAGCATTGCCAACGGGGATTCTAGCTTCGGGTTTTGCTGAACATATCAATTTTCAAAAAAAAGAAAGAGAAAAGCATCGATTTTGTCCACATTGTGGTAAAGAATTACCATAAACTCCTAACAAAAGTCCAATTTCCAGTATCCTTTTACCAAAAATCACGTATAGTATATATCAGAAAGATAAAAAAGACCCACTCCATTTGTCTAGCCTTGAGCTCAAAAGTGTTTAAACTTTTTGACATGAGTTGATAATGAAGAACAATTCAATAATTTTTACTTTGATAAACCATAATAAATAGCGACTGCGGAGGTATATTTTTGATAGAAAGTTAATAAAACTTCATATTATCGAGGTTATTTAAGCTAAAAGCTTCAAAATTTGTGTATTTTTGACAATTACAAATATTGAATATAGCAACCCTAATCCAAACGAACCAGTTCGCCAGAAAATTTAAAATCTGCCTATGGCAAAACTATTAATAATCGACGATGAAAAAGCCATCCGTGGCGCCTTACGAGATATTCTTGAATACGAAGGGTATAGCGTTGAAGAAGCAAGCGATGGAGAGCAAGGACTAGAAATGGTCAAAAACAATGACTATGACGTAGTACTTTGTGATATACGTATGCCCAAAATAGAAGGTTTGGATTTGTTACAACGTGTTACCGAAATGGGCAAAGGTGCCCAATTCATCATGATTTCGGCATTTGGTAATGTAGAAACAGCCGTTGAAGCAACCAAACGTGGAGCTTTTGACTTTATTTCGAAGCCACCAGATTTGAACAGATTACTGGTAACAGTTCGTAATGCCCTAGAAAGAGGTAAAATGATTACTGAAACCAAAGTACTCAAAAAGAGAGTATACAAACTCAACGAAATCGTTGGAGATTCTGACGCTATTCGCCGCGTGATAGATACCTGCGATCGTGTTGGTCCTACCGAAGCTCGTGTATTAATTACAGGGCCTAACGGTTCGGGTAAAGAAATGGTGGCCAAACGCCTTCATGAAAGAAGTAATCGTGCCCACATGCCTTTGATTGAGGTAAACTGTGCGGCGATTCCCTCTGAATTAATTGAATCAGAACTTTTTGGTCATGAAAAAGGTGCTTTTACCTCTGCAATCAAACAACGAATCGGAAAGTTTGAGCAAGCAGATGGTGGTACTTTGTTCTTGGACGAAATTGGCGATATGAGTTTGTCGGCTCAAGCAAAAGTGCTTCGTGCTTTGCAAGAAAACAAAATCACACGTGTAGGGGGTGACAAAGAAATCAAAATAAATGTTCGCGTTTTTGCTGCAACCAATAAAAATCTACAACTGGAGATTTCGGAAGGGCGTTTCCGCGAAGACTTATTTCACCGTTTGAATGTGATTCCTATACATGTTCCTGCCTTGAATCAGCGCCCTACTGATGTACCTTTGTTGGTAGATAAATTCTTGCAAGATATTGCCGACGAATATGGTCAACCTGCAAAAGAAGTTAATGACGATGCTATGAAATACCTTCAGGCACTGCCTTGGACAGGCAACGTGCGGGAGCTTCGCAACGTAGTTGAGCGCTTAGTAATTATGTGCGGCGATGTTATTAACCTCGAAGACGTAAAACTCTTCGCAATGCCTGTGATTTAGCCTAGGGATTGTTGATGTTGGAATTCGGATTTTCAGTCATCCGTAATTAAGCGAATGAGTGATTTTTTATAGGTGTTTTACTTGTAAGGATACAATGCTTCGCTTCTCAAGACTGTTATTCGAAATAGCAATGTAAGTCATCTTGAAATTAGAAAGATTCTATAAATTTCATCAAAATGAGTCATCCCGAACTTTAAGGTTGGGGTTCTTCTCTAAGTTTTCATCAAAAAAGCGGTCAGAAAAAATTTTCTGACCGCTTTTTTGATGCTATCATGCTAGATTTACTTGGTTTGAGACGCAAGCATTGCGTCTCTACTCGGAGAAT
>NZ_JBMLSD010000073.1:1839-5770 GCF_049240685.1 Flectobacillus sp. | reverse complement strand
AAAAAAAGACCGTTCGGGTGTGGAACGGTCTTTTTTTATATCATATTTTTCAGAAAATTATCATAGATTTTATACAATCGTCTCGTTGAGTTCACGACTTAGAGATGCTTGGTAAGTTGCCAAGCGTGTGTCGAGGTCATCAACCAATTCGGAAGAGCCTACATAAATCGCAGAACGCTGGTGTATCTGCGTAGGTTCAACATCCAAAATCGGACAAACGCCGTTAGTAGCCTTCCCTCCTGCTTGTTCGGTAATCATCGCAAGTGGATAGCATTCATACAACAAACGAAGTTTACCATCTTTGGCTTTACGTGTAGGCGGATACAAATAGATTCCTCCTTTGAGTAAGTTTCGATGAAAATCACCTACTAATGAGCCAATATAACGAGCCATTGAACCAGAAGTTTTGCGCATATCACCAATAAACGATTTGATTGGTTCTGCAAATTCATCATAATAAGCATCATTAATTGAATAAATTTTTCCCGAAACAGGTATTTTCATATCTGCATGAGAAAAGAAATACTCCCCAAGTGCATTTTCGTAGGTAAAGCAATTCACTCCTTTGCCAGTAGTATAAACCATGACAGTAGACGAACCATACAGAATATAGCCCGCTGCCACTTGTTTACGACCACCTTGCATAAAGTCCTCCAAAGTAGCAGGAGTCCCAATAGGACTTACACGGCGGTAAATGGAAAAAATTGTCCCAATCGAAACATTTACGTCGATATTTGACGAACCATCGAGGGGGTCCATTGCCACCACATACTTGGCATTGTTGTTACCAGTTTGAATAATGTCGTCTTCCTCCTCCGAAAGGATACCACAAACCTCACCACCATTCACTAAGGCTCTTTTGAAACGAATGTTGGCAATTACGTCTAGTTTTTGTTGGCTCTCACCTTGTACATTTTCCCGACCTAAGGCCCCTGTAATATCCGTCAAACCAGCTCGGTTGATTTCACGGCCAATAATTTTGGAAGCAAGCGCAATATCACGCAATAATTGAGATAGCTCTCCTTTGGCAAAAGCAAAAGCTTCTTGTTGACGCATAATAAAGCGGTCGAGGGTAGTACCAACAGGTAGTGCAAGGGTTGATTCTGCTGTCATATTCTTCACTTGGTTTTAAGAGTAACACGTGATTTTTAAGTACAGTGGTTATGGTCGCTTTTATCAAACTTTTCACCGCGCCAACAGAATCAATCATAAGGTATGTGAGCCAAGAAACATGAACTTTTGCGTCAATCAATCACATATTTCAAGTAAAAGAATCTTTTCCCTTTCTTGAATATATCCAATAATTGACCTTCTAGCTTCATGTTACTCTTTGAGTGTCATATAAGAATTTAGACTTTTCCCAAAAGCAAATTTTCAGTAAGTATATTTACCAGCTCTACTTACCCCAACTTGTTTTATAAAAGCTCCATACTTATTTATGATTCCATCGAGCAAACAGTTTTACGCTAGACGAAGCCCACCAAATACCCATAAGATATATTAGATTGTTTTGGTAGTAATTCAACTAAAGGTTTTGGTTTCGAAGTCATGATTTGAAAATGATTTACCAGCTCATCGAAACTTCAAATCATGAACTTTTTACGCCAACAACCAATAACCGAACAAGTTAATTTATGCAAACCTATCGAACAGAACTCATTTAACTTTCCTAGCCCGTCCTGCTTTATAGATTTTTTTTTAGATTTTTTAAAAAAAATAAAATCTAAATATCTTAAAAATCAACACGAGATTAGAATTGTCCAGAAGGCTAACACTTATTAAAAGTAAAGCATTAAACAAATCTAATCTCGTGGGTAGGCATTATCCTAAAATATTGCAATGAATAGGTAATATAATACTAAATCTCATTGAGTTGTGTTAGACTTTCTTACAGAAATCTAGCTTTTTGATATATTAAAAAAATCCTAATTTATTAAACTAAAAGCATTAGGCTTTGGGCTATATGCTAAATTATATTGAGCTGTGACTAGCCAACATATTTTTTATAGTTTTCTTCAAACAAACCTTCCAAATATTTCGCCTTTTCGGTATAGGCCTCTGGGCTTTTCCAAGTATTGATTGGGTTCAAAATTTCTGTTGGTACATTCGGGCATTCCGCTGGGATTTCGATACCAAAAATTGGATGATTTTCAAAAACTGTTTCAGCAAATTTTCCTTCCAATGCTGCATGAATCATGGCACGCGTATATTTCAATTTCATACGTGAGCCTACTCCATAAGGTCCGCCGGTCCAGCCAGTGTTAATCAACCATACATTTACTTCTCCATTATTGATTTTTTTCCCTAATAAATCGGCATATTTTAAAGGATGTAAAGGTAAAAATGCCGCTCCAAAACAAGCTGAAAACGTAGCTTGTGGCTCTTTAACGCCCATTTCGGTACCTGCTAATTTTGAGGTATATCCTGAGACGAAATAAAACATTGCCTGCTCCTTATTTAACTTGGCAATCGGAGGCAATACCCCAAAAGCATCTGCTGTAAGGAAAAATATATTTTTAGGTGAACTGCCAATCGAAGGCTCTGCAACGTTAGGAATATAGTTGATAGGATAAGCCGTTCGAGTATTTTCGGTTACACTTTGGTTGGTGTAATCTACTGTGGTGGTTCCTTCAACAAATCGAGTATTTTCTAGAATTGCCCCATAACGAATGGCGCCAAAGATTTCAGGCTCTTGTTCAGCACTCAAGTTAATCACCTTCGCATAGCAACCTCCCTCGAAATTGAATACCTCCTCGTCTGACCAACCATGTTCGTCATCACCAATCAATTTGCGGTCTGGGTCGGCAGATAAGGTCGTTTTACCCGTTCCTGATAGGCCAAAAAATAATGCTGTATCCCCCTCAGCGCCAATATTGGCTGAGCAGTGCATTGATAAAACTTGTTTTTCTTGTGGTAAAATATAGTTTAGAACTGTGAAAATGCCTTTTTTCATTTCACCTGCATAACCAGTACCTCCAATCAAAATAATCTTACGGGTAAAATCAATAATCGTAAAATTACCTTGACGCGTACCATCCACAGCAGGGTCGGCTTCAAATTCGGGCACATTCAAGATTACCCATTCTGGCTCGAAGGTATTAAGTTCCTCTTCTTCTGGACGAAGAAAAAGATGGTTACAAAACAAGTTATGCCATGCCAAAGTATTAATCACCAAAATATTCAAACGGTGCGCTGGCGATGCACAAGCATACGCATAGCGAGCATACAACTTTTTGTTGGCCACAAACGCAATCATTTTTTGATACAAAGCCTCAAACTTATCGGCATCAAACGCCTGATTGATATCTCCCCACCAAACTGTATTAGCAGTTTTATCATCATACACACAAAACTTGTCCTTAGGCGAGCGACCTGTAAATTTGCCAGTATCGCACATAAATGCACCTGTATCAGTCAATACGCCTTCTTGATTCTTTAATGCTTCTTGAATCAAAGTCGATACACGCAAATTAAGGTGAATATCACCGTGTAATTTGAATAATGGATGATTAACTTTTGGTTTGGCAGTTTTACTTAAGTCCACTGCTAGCATATCATGTTTCATAACGATTGTATTGATTTGAATGAATAGCTGTTTTTAGGCAGCCGTTTTATTTGGTGAATAAGTTGATGATAATTAGCAAGAATAATAGGATGTAATTGAGGTTGAAAATCATAAACAGCCAATGGGGAAAAGCAGTCATTTTACTTTTCCTTTTATTTACCTGAAACTATCATGATTCTCTATCTTTTGCACTGATGAATCTTGGTCAAAAAACTGATTTTTGGAAGAAAAGCCTGCCTGACATACGAGACAGACTTTATCCAAACCAAACTATTCACCTAATTTGAATTGTGAGTTAGTGAATTGTGAATTAGTGAATGTAATAACTAATGATGCTTTCTATTCCACAATTCACAATTCAACATT
>NZ_JBMLSD010000073.1:0-1739 GCF_049240685.1 Flectobacillus sp. | reverse complement strand
TAGTGAATGTAATAACTAATGATGCTTTCTATTCCACAATTCACAATTCAACATTCACAACTCATAATTATTCTAATGAAACTGCTCTTCTTCGGTTGAGCCTTTCAAGGCGCCAGTAGATGCCAAGCCTCCTGTAACGGTATTTTGGATTGCGTCAAAATAACCTGTTCCTACAAATGCTTGGTGTTTTACGGCCTTGAAGCCTTTTGATTGTAGTGCAAATTCACGTTGTTGTAATTCTGAGAAACCAGCCATTCCACGTTGTACATACGCACTTGATAGCTCGAACATAGCGGTATTCAAGGCATGGAAACCTGCCAAAGTAATAAACTGGAATTTGTAGCCCATATCTGCCAACTCCTCACGGAATGTTTCCATTTTTTTCTCGTCCATAAACTTCGCCCAGTTAAACGATGGCGAACAGTTGTAAGCCAACATTTTGCCAGGATATTTGGCATGGATACCTTGAGCAAACTCACGAGCCATTCCCAAATCTGGATTTCCTGTTTCCATCCAAATCAAGTCTGAATATGGCGCATAGCTCAAACCACGGTCGATACCTTGTTCAAGCCCATTTTTTACATAGAAGAAACCTTCTGAAGTTCTTCCTTTATCGGCTTGGATAAATTTCAAATCTCTTTCATCTACATCCGCCGTAATCAAATTGGCGGCCTCTGCATCGGTACGTGCAATTACCAAAGTCGGAACGCCCATTACATCGGCTGCCAAACGAGCAGCCACTAATTTATTGATAGCCTCTTGTGTAGGCACTAATACTTTTCCTCCTAAGTGACCGCACTTTTTTGCAGAAGATAACTGGTCTTCAAAGTGTACGCCTGATGCTCCTGCTTCAATCATCCATTTCATCAATTCAAAGGCGTTCAAATTACCTCCAAAACCTGCCTCTGCATCAGCTACGATAGGTACCATCCAATGCACGTCGCCATCACCATTGACATTTTGAATTTGATCAGCACGTAACAAAGCATTATTAATTCTTCTCACCACCGCAGGAACGCTATCGGCTGGATACAAACTTTGGTCAGGATACATATTGCCCGACAAGTTCGCATCGGCTGCTACTTGCCATCCAGATAAATAGATAGCCTTCATTCCTGCTTGTACCTCTTGTACAGCTTGGTTGCCTGTCAAAGCGCCCAATCCAGCTACCCAATGATCATTTTTCAACAAGTTCCAAAGACGCTCTGCACCCATACGTGCAATACTGTAATCAAGTTTATAAGAACCCGCCAAACGAGCTACTTCTTCAGCACTATAAGGTCTTTCGATTCCTGCCCAACGAGGGTTTGTAGTCCAGTCAGTTACCAACTGTTGGATTCTTTCTTCTTGTGAAATTTTCATGGTTTTAATTAGTTTTTTGTTTTGTTATAAGAAAAGCATACACATAATAGAACCAGACTATTGATAAGTTGTGAGTGGTGAATTGTGAATCATTAAAGTGAAATTCAATTTACATACAACTGAATAACAGATACTTGACTTCAAAACTCAGCACTCAAAACTCAGCACTCATCAAAGTACTATCGTTCTAAAAATAGTAGCAAATAAGCTCATTGGGGTGTCTCAAGGCTAACACCCCGCCGAACTAAAATTGGATATTAATATGCTCTAGGCTATAAGCAATAGGCAGAAAAGCTTCGATTATTTTATGAGAAATATCTTTAAATACATAGTAAACAGTTTTAAACTGTTAAAAATTGAGTCCAAGACTAAGTCTT
>NZ_JBMLSD010000072.1:4073-6345 GCF_049240685.1 Flectobacillus sp. | reverse complement strand
CGATACCTGAAAGCTTAAATCATAATCTTAAACTTTATTTTGCGTACTAACTTAAGTTATCGTGCAAAATAAAATTTAATTTTTGAGCATTCGGCAAAATATCTATTGTTACTAAAAAACGATTTAATACTATTTGCCTTGTGCCTGTTGCTTTCAACACAAAACTTAAATCTAATTTTGCAAGATTACTTAATCTATACCTTCTTCATTTTTGAATGTTGCTTCTTATTTATTACAAATCAGATGCTTATTTCCTTTTAATTCGGTATGAGCAAAAAACCTTTTTAAGCAAAACCAACCCGTTTTCTCTCTGATTTTAATCGCAAAGGTTATCCATTGCGGGTGTGGAAGACTTTTGTAATCACCAATCAAATTTCAAAAAAATATGAAAAAATCTGCGCAACTATGGGGAGCTATCCTCATGTCTGGAATGCTCATGTTTACATCTTGCAAAAAAGATGAGGATACGATGCAACCAACACAGTCGTTGTACATGCGTCTTGGGGGGAATACGGCCATTTCGGCTGTAATCGATCAATTTATTGCCAATGTAGCAAGCGACAGTCGAATCAATGCCTATTTTGCAGATGCCGCAGCTGATCCAGCACGTCTCACCAAGCTTCGCAACAACCTTATTAATCAAGTAGGTATGGCAACGGGTGGTTCTGAGAAATATACAGGACTCGATATGAAGACTGCTCACAAAGGGATGGGTATTACCGATGGTGAATTTGGTGCTTTGGTCGAGGACTTGTCGTCTGCACTAGATAAGTTCAAAGTGGGTGCAACCGAGAAAACCGAATTACTTACAGCATTGGGTGGAATGAAAGGGGATATTGTTGAGGGGCAAATTTCATTGTATAACAGATTAGGTGCCAATGCTGGTATTTCGGCTGTTATTGATGACTTTATTGGTAAAGTAGCGGCGGATACACGAATCAATGCATTTTTTGCTGCTGCTGCCGCTGATCCTGCTCGTTTGATGAAACTTCGTAACAATTTGATCAACCAAGTTGGACAGGCTTCTGGTGGACCTGAAAAGTACACAGGCTTAGACATGAAAACTGCTCACAAAGGAATGAAAATCACTGATGCACATTTCAATGCTTTGGTAGAAGATTTGCAAGCTTCTTTGGTGAAATACAACGTTCAGTCTAAAGCTAAAATCGAATTGTTGACTGCTTTGGGTGGTATGCGTGCCGATATCGTTGGTCAATAGTTGAGTAAAGTGAAAGATGTCTTTTAATGACTTTGAGAATGAGCTTTTGATAAAAGTTCAGATGGTTTATCAATGGCTCGTTCTCAAAAGTTTATCTCTACATTTAAACTTCTTCCTGTTTTTTATCAAAATTGAATGGTTACCTTCTTATCATCAACCTAATTTTGGAGTACTAGCAAAAATTGTCATGTCTGAATGTGACAAAAGTCATATTCGTGAGCGATAAATTTTACTAACTCGCAGTATGAAATTTTAGGGAAGATTATGCCTCAAAATAGTATATTTCTAAGTTTTAATCTTTCAAAAGCTCTTCTTTATTTATACTCATTCTAAATTATGTTTAAGTATAAATAATTAGCCAAAAAGGGAGTTATTAATGTCTATTCATGTTGTAATTTTGTGCTTGGAATAGTTAAGTGTTATGCAAAATCAATTCAAATCAATCAGTTTATCATATAAGTCAGCTCCCTTAGCGGTACGTGAGCAAGTGGCTTTGAATGAGGATGAAATCAAGAATTTCTCCCTCAGAATCAGAGATATGTTCGATATTCAAGAGGCAATTTTGGTATCGACTTGCAACCGTACAGAAGTTTACTACGTGTCAGAAGAAAACCGCAACACTGACATTATTAAGCTTTTGTTGCTTGATAAAGGCATTGCTACCACCGACGAATATTTTGCATATTTCCAACAATACAACGCTC
Source organism: Flectobacillus sp. (assembly GCF_049240685.1). NCBI lineage: Bacteria > Pseudomonadati > Bacteroidota > Cytophagia > Cytophagales > Flectobacillaceae > Flectobacillus > Flectobacillus sp. The sequence continues at coordinate 4,422 of NZ_JBMLSD010000072.1, read as the reverse complement.
AAGCAGATGCTGTACAGCATTTGTTTGAAGTTGCTACTGGTCTACACTCACAAGTAGTAGGCGACCTTCAAATTCCAAATCAAGTAAAGCAATCGTATCAAATTGCGGCTGACTTAAATATGGCTGGTCCATTTTTGCACCGTTTGATGCACACGATTTTCTTTGCTAACAAACGTGTTGCGCAAGAGACAGCCTTCCGTGATGGAGCAGCTTCTACTTCGTACGCAGCTGTAGCATTGACTGAGGAGATGACTCAAAATATTGCTTTACCAAAAGTATTAATTCTTGGTCTTGGTGAAATCGGTATCGATGTTTGCAAAAATATGGCAGACAAAGAATTTGCTGAAAT
>NZ_JBMLSD010000072.1:0-3973 GCF_049240685.1 Flectobacillus sp. | reverse complement strand
GAAGCTACAGCAGGTTTTGAAGATTGGTCAAAAGAAATGGTGGTATCTCCAACTATCAATAAATTGAAAAATGCCCTAGAGCAAATCCGTAAAGAAGAGCTTGCTCGTCATTTGAAAAACCTTTCTCCAGAAGAATCTGAGAAATTAGATAAAATCACTATGGGAATTGTTCAGAAAATCATTAAACTTCCTGTTCTTCAGCTCAAAGCAGCATGTAAACGTGGCGAAGCTGACCAATTGGTAGACGTTATCAACGAAATTTTTGATTTAGAAAAACAAAACGAATCATCTTATTCTCATTAATTTTTTACGACTAAGAAATACCATTTACTAAAGATAATATTCCTCAAGCCTACAATTATTTGTAGGCTTTTTTTGTTACCTTGATAAATGTAAAAATGTTGAATACCCTATTTACATTTACCGATACACAATTAATAATTTAAGAATATGCTCAAAACAATCATCCGTTTGCTATTGCTGTTTCTCCTTATTGCTGGTGGAATTTGGCTTTGGGAACAATATAAATTTTTGAAAAATGACAATGCTGAAACGCCAGAGGTAAGTCATAATATTTTACTTCAAGAGATTACTTCAATGGGTAAAATCGAACTGGTAAAATATAATTTTAGGGATGTAGTAGAATCTAAAATCAAGAAGAATTTTTTACCAGATGCCAAAGTCTTGCTAATTGTGACTGGTGAGGCCACTGGTTGTATCGATTTAACAAAAATCAAAGTGGCAGATTTACAGGAATTAAAAGATACTGTAGTGGTGCATTTGCCTGAACCAGAGATTTGTAATTACAAAATAGACCATTCCAAATCAAAGGTATATGATACGCAGTATGCTTTTATGGATGAAGCAAAATTGGTAGATGAAGCTTTCCAGAAAGCCGAAGTGCAGGTACAACAATCAGCTCAATCGATGGGTATTTTGGAACAAACCAAACAATCTGCCGAACAGATGTTGAAACCTTTTATCGAAAAAGTTTCTGGAAAAAAAGTAGTCCTTAAATATGCCATGAAGGATACACCAAGGAGATTAAAATAAAGCAGATACATAAATAAGGCGCAATTGGATAATCCTACTGCGCCTTCTTTATGTATCAGCTTCTTCTTTTATTTATTCAAAATACGTTTGATATCGTTGGCTTGAGTCAAATAATCTTTGAATTTATCGTAACCATCGGCTAGCATCAAACCTTTAAATTTCAATAAGGTATTGATATACTCGTCAAGTACATCGATGATATTATCTTGATTTTGTCTGAAAATCGGAATCCAAGTATCAGGGTTCGATTTTGCCAAACGTACTGTTGACTCAAAACCCGAACTTGCTAAGTTAAAGATACTTTCTTCATCTTTTTCCTTCTGCAAAACTGTAGAGGCCAAGGCAAAAGAACAAATATGCGAGATATGCGAGATATAGGCAGTATGCACATCATGTGCAGCCGAGTCAAGATAAGTCAATCGCATTTTTAGTCCCTCGGTGTACATTTTTTCAATCATCTTCACGAGCTCTGGCTTTGAATCTTGCACATCACAGAGCACACAAGTTTTATTGTCGAACAAATTTCTGATAGCCGCTTCTGGTCCCGAAAACTCAGTACCAGCCATGGGGTGAGTAGCAATGAAATTCCCACGATTAGGGTGATTTCTGACAGAATCTACCGCAGGTTTTTTGGTGGAACCTACTTCTATGACTACCTGATTTTCAGAAACATGATTCAAAACTTCAGGTAAAAGCTTTACCAAAGCATCTACAGGCACAGCCAAAATAATAATGTCTGATTGTTTGATGGCGTCGTTGAGCAAAGCCACACGGTCAACCAACTGGAGTTCAAGGGCTTTGATAACGTGTTCGGTTTTATTATCTACGCCAATAACCGAATCCGCAAATCCACTTTCTTTAAGACTTAAGGCCATTGACCCACCAATAAGACCAAGTCCGACTACTGATATATTCATGTTTGTAAATGCTCGATGATTATCGTTTCCGATAAATGTTGAAAGATATTTAAAACTTAGCCCGCTATCCTAAGAACAGATTCCTTTTGATTGACGAATACGTCGGATAGCTTGGTCAAAAAGGGTTATTTCGGCACATAGCGAGATACGAATATATCTTTCGCCAGCTGTTCCGAAAATGCCTCCTGGGGTAATAAATACCGCCGAGCCAAGTAAAATCTCGTCTGAAAGCTCGTAGCTATTGGTGTAAGAATCTGGAATCTTAGCCCATACAAACATACCAATTTGTTTGGTATCGTATTTGCAATCGAGCAAGTTCATAATTTCAAATACCTTAGTCTGACGTTGTCTATAAATCTCGTTCAAAGAGTCATACCAAGATTGAGGATTTTGGAGTGCTTTTACTGCTGCCATTTGCAATGGTAAAAACATACCAGAGTCCATATTCGACTTGAACCTCAATACATGACTTACTAATTCGGCATTTCCAACTAAAACTCCCATACGCCATCCAGCCATATTATGCGACTTTGAGAGAGAGTTTAATTCAATCGCTACTTCCTTCATGCCTTCAACTGCCAAAATACTTTGTGGAGAATCATTTAGGATAAAACTATATGGGTTATCGTTTACAATCAGGATGTTATGTGCAATGGCGAAATCTCTGAGTTTTTCGAAAAACGCAGTATTGGCTTGCGCGCCAGTAGGCATGTGTGGATAATTTACCCACATCAGTTTAACTTTTGATAAATCTCTCTGTGCCAAAGCATTCAAATCTGGTAACCAACCATTTTCTTCTGCCAAGTCATAATCTACCACCGTTGCACCTGTTAGGAGCGAAGCTGCTCGGTAAGTCGGATAGCCTGGGTTGGGTACTAATACCTCATCGCCAGCTTCCAGATAGGCCATAGCAATGTGCATAATACCTTCTTTTGACCCAATCAAAGGCAATACTTCATTCACTGGATTGAGCGTTACCCCGTAAAACTTTTGATAAAACTGAGCAAAACCTTCACGCAAGGCAGGAATACCCACATAGCTTTGATAGGCGTGGTGTTTGGGATGTGCAGCGCTGTCTGTCAAGGCGTCGATAGTTTCGACAGACGGAGGCAAATCTGGACTTCCAATACCTAAATTGAGTACATCAATGCCTGATGCACGCATATCTGCTATTTGTTTAAGTTTGGTAGAGAAGTAGTACTCCTGAACCAAGTTCATGCGGGATGCTGGTTTTATGTTCATTGTTTTACTAAGACATACTATTTAGCAAGATTTTTCTTTACTAAATAATCAAGGCTATCGAATAATTGGTTAACAAAAAAGCCGACTCACTGAGTCGGCTTGTGTATTATTAGTTTTTTGATTTTTTCAAATTAAAGTCATAACACAACCGACTAAGCCTGCAAAGCGTAGTAATAATAAGCACGGTATGTGTTGATTGACTGGTTCATGACTTCAAAGGTAGTCTGAAAAAAATTATTTGACAAAAAAAAAGAGAATTTGTTGAAAAGAGCTAAAAATCTCACAGCCAAAGATATGCTTCAACAGTCATTAAAGTGTGATTCGACCTAGCGCATCCCAGATTAAATCCTGTTCGTATCCTTTGCTAAGAGCATAACGAAGCAACTTTTGTTTGACCACTAATGGATTGGTATCTTTAATCTCATTTCTTTTTTTGCTAAGAACATCTTCCAAAGTTTGAATATACTCGTCGGGGTCGATTTCTTTCATGCCCATTTGTAAGCAATAATCAGATACGCCACGCATTTTTAGTTCTTGACGGATTTTGAGTCTGCCCCATTTTTTAACTCTAAATTTTGAGCCTGCAAAGATTTTGGCAAAACGCTCTTCGTTGAGATAGTTATTCTCAATAAGCCAAACCACTATCTCATCGGCTTCGTCACCCCACACGCCCCATTCGTCGAGCCGTTCTTTTACTTCTCGGTGGGTTCTTTCCTGATACGCACAGAATCCTGCGGCTTTTTTTAGAATTTCTTTATTCA
>NZ_JBMLSD010000071.1:0-6373 GCF_049240685.1 Flectobacillus sp. | reverse complement strand
TAACTAATAACATTTTCCTACTTACTTAATAATTTATTGAAAAAGAGGTGCTTATAATTTTTACACACCATGAAAAAACAATTAGTGTATTTTGCTTCATTCGGGCTTGTATTGGCATTAGGGTCTTGTAAAACTACTAAACCCGTAATTTCTGGGGTACAATCGCAATCTACGCCAGTAGAAGAAACGATTGTAAAAACAGAATACCAGGCCAAAATGCAGGTCAAACAAGTAAACCCCATAGATTTAGAAGAGGATCTTACTTTTGCAGATGAAATTGTGCTTAGCTACACCTTAACAGCCGTAGATGAGCAAGGAAAAATTGCTCAAGTAGTAACAGGTTCGTTTGGGGTTGAATCTGTAAAAGCTGGACAAGTTCTTAGTTCGGATAGATTCAAACCAATCGAGTTGATAGTTCCTGAAAATGGACGATTATTGGCTTCGGTTGTTTTGAATGAAATTGATGATTATACAAAAGCTCAAGAATTAGTCAAAAAAATCAATGAGTTTGGAGGAGTAGCCAAAATACCTGCCATTATGGTGAGTATTGCTGAGTATCAAACACCATTAGCTATCGTGTTTGGTAGTTTGCAAGCCGCAGGATTAGGCCTCAAAGCCGCCGAAAGATTTGATAAGGATGATTTGTTGGGTCAACATACTTTTCAATTATCAGCTCAAGAACTCAAATCAGGAAAAATGATGTACAATATTCCTTTGGTATTTAAGGGCGAACATCTCAAAAATTCATTTCACTATGAGTTAAATTATGAGCTTCAACTCAAATTAATCAAAACTAATATTCCCAAATCAACTGCAACGCACTAGGAAAGAACGGAAGGTCTTTGTCAAGACTTAATCTCGTTTTTATTGTTATTTTTGTTTTTTTTGTACAATATTCCACGGTACTTGCAAGTTAAAATGAACAAGTCAGTAAAGTTTTTCTGATTTAGGACAAATGAAAGAATGAATAAGTTATGTAAAATATATACGGTGATAGCAGCATCTTTTGCCCTAGCCACCCATGAGCAAATGGCTCTGGCGCAAAGCGAAGTACCTGCCATGACCATAGGAACAAAAAGTATTAGTTCGAGAGAGTTTGAACAAACATACAAAAAGCTTGTCCAAAGTGATAGTGTCAAAAAAGAGAACTCTAGGACTTTTTTACAAGATTTTATCAATTACCAATTAAGTGTATTTGCTGCCGAAAAGGCTGGTTTAGATACAGCAAGAGCGTTTGTCGACGAATTGGACACGTATCGTAAGGAGTTGGCAAGTCCGTACTTGACCGACAAAGCAATGCTTGAAAAGTTGATTCAAGAAGCTTATGAGCGCATGAAAGAAGAAGTAAGGGTTGCTCAAATTTTTATTCCAATAGCTGCAAATGCTTCAGCTGCCGACACATTGGCCGCCTATGATGAAATCAAAAATCTCCGCGTTCGTATCTTAAGAGGTGAAGCTTTTGAGCAGATAGCCAAAGACTACTCTAAAGACCTTAAGTCGGCCTCTCGTGGAGGCGATTTGGGATATTTGGCGGTATTAGACAACAACTACGTGTTTGAGTCTGCCGCATACAATACTCCTAAAGGTGAGGTTTCAATGCCTTTTCGCACAGAAAGAGGATATCATATTATCAAAGTACTCGATCGTCGTTCTTTTAGAGGAAAAGTCCGTTTGGCGCATATTCTTGTGTCGGTATCGGCTGGTATGAATGAAGCTGAAAAAGCAGCTGCCAAAAAGCGTATCGACGACGCCTACGCATACCTAAAAAAAGGCGAACCATTTGAAGGTGTTTGCCGAACTTTTTCAGACGATGCCAGCACCAAGTCGAGGGGTGGAGTTCTTGGAAGATGGTATGAAGCTGGAACCTTGATAGATGAAAAAATTACAGATTTAGTGTTTTCATTGAAAGAAAAAGGAGATTATACCGTACCAATACAAACCTCCCTAGGCTGGCATATCTTTAGATTGGTCGAGAAAAAAAACTTATTGAAATTTGAAGAGTTGGCTCCCTACATTCGCCAAAAAATCAATGCAGATGCCTCCCGAGGCTCCATTGCAAGAGCTACTCTAGTCAAAAAGTTGGTTAGAGATAATAATTTTTTAGAATATATTTCTGTAAAACAGGAGGCTTTCGATAAATTCTACAAAGATCGTACAGGTCAGGAAGACTATTTAGGTAAAACTTTATTTACTATCAATTCAAAGCCTTACAAGACCAAAGATTTCTATGATTACGTGTTCAAGCAACAGCGACAAATGTTAAAAGTTGGGGTTGTCGAAAATAAATCCGTTGATACTTGGTACAAACAATTTGTTGAACAGGCAAATATAGCATTTGAAGAAGCAAATCTCGAGGTAAGATACCCTGAGTTTAGGTCTGTGGTACAGGAATATCGGGAAGGTATTTTGCAAAAAGAAATGTATGAAAAGTATGTATTAGCGCCTTCTTTAGATTCTTTGGCTCAAGTTCGCTTTTTTCAGCAAAATACAGACCGCTATCAGTATACAAATAGAGTTTTGGCAAAGGTAATTACGACTGATAGAAAAGAAACGCTCGAACAGGCTAAGCAGGTTTTGCAAAAAGGACCCTACCCGATGAATCGCCGTTTCCCTGAAATTTACTTTGAAAAGGATAAAGCTGATTTTACGCCCGACGCTCAAAAAATATTATATGAATTGGCGGTTATTATGATTAAAAACCGAGATTACACGGTCGAAATCACAGGTAATGCAGATGCCGATGAACCAGAAAATATCTCGGCCGAACGTGCAAGAAATATTGTTAATAGCTTGATTAATAAAGGTATTTCTGCTACCCGCGTGATAGAGAAGGATGATGGCAAGTTTAAGCCTGTATCAAAAACAGATCATAGCAAAAACATGCGTGTTGCAATCAAGTTCTTTTCTAATTCGATGGAAGATGTAGTCAAAAGATTCAATACCTTAAAACCCAATAGTTTGACCGCCGAAGAGCGCTATTTCAAACGAAACGAAAATGAGTTTGTGGATGCTGCCAATTGGACGGTAGGCGAACAGACATTTGAGTCAAAAGGTCGTCAAGTTTGGATAGATATCAATAAAGTGGAATTGCCAAGAGCCAAAACTTTTCAGGAAGCTCGTGGGCAAGTCATTAAAGATTATCAAAAACAACTTTACGAAAATTGGATAGCCAAATTGAAAGAAAGATATCCTGTATCGGTAAATGAAAATGAGATTCGTCGCATTATCGAATAAATAAGTAATCGTGCAGAATTAGATTTAAGTTTTGTGTTTTAGGGACAAGGCAACAGGCACAAGGCAAAGCGTGTTAAATAGCTTATTGGTAACGATAGATATGTTTTGGCCGAAAGCCCGAATCTGAAAAATTAAATTTTATTTTGAGTACTAACTTTTACTATAGTAAGAAAAAGTGAAATTGTCAGATACGATTAAATCGACGATTTCACTTTTTTTTGCTTCAACAAAGCTTAAAATCTTTGTAAAATAACCAATTAACATTTTTTAACTACTAAAGGAAAAGGTTTAGAGCTCAAAAACACTTAAATTTGTTAATTAAGAATCTCAAATTCTAAATTGTTTCAAGAATATCTGGAGGTTATTAATAGAGATGTAGGTTTATGCCAAGTGTAAAACCTGATTACGAGCATTACATAAGAAATTAGATAACAATGAAAAAACCCTTTTATTTACTCTCACTGATGGGTCTATTACTCGTGATGAGCTTTTCGACAAGAGCGCAATCGGTAGTAATTGATAAAATCATTGCAAAAGTTGACAATCACTACATTTTAAAATCTGAGCTTGAAGCACAGTATCAGCAATATTTGCAAAGTGGGCAGGGCAATACTCCAACGCGTTGCCAATTATTAGAGAGTTTAATTATTGGTAAAGTGATGTTGGCAAAAGCCGAAATCGACTCTGTGCTTATCGAGGATAAGAAAGTAGAAATGGAGTTGAATTCGCGTATGGAGCAAATGGAACAACAGTTTGGCTCACAAAAAAATATCGTTGAAGCCTATGGCAAAACAATAGCCTCTTTGAAAGATGAGCTTCGTTCTGCTATCAAGGAACAGCTCACAACGCGTAAAATGCAGGAGAAAATTACGGGCGATGTAAAGGTTACGCCAAAAGAAGTGCGTAAGTTTTATGAATCTATTCCCAAAGACTCTTTGCCATATTTACCTTCTGAGGTTGAGGTAGGCCATATTGTTCGTTTGGCAAAAGTTACAAAAAACCAAAAAGAAGAACTCATCAAAAAATTACTTGACTATAAGCGTCGAGTTGAAAATGGTGAAGATTTCGCTGAATTAGCCAAATTGTATTCGGAAGACTTAGGTTCAGGAAAACGTGGAGGTGATTTAGGTTTTGCAAAACGTGGTCAAATGGTAGCGCCATTCGAAGCTGCTGCCTTGAAGCTAAAACCAAACCAAATGTCAGATGTAGTCGAATCTGAATTTGGTTATCACTTGATTCAATTACTCGAAATTCGTGGTCAGGAATACCACGCACGCCATATTTTGTTACGTCCTGATTATCAGAAAATGGATTTAACAGAGCCTACCAATTACTTGGATAGCATTAGGGTACTAGTTCAACGCGATTCATTAAAGTTTGAAAAGGCCGCCCAATTGCATTCTGAAGATAAAGCAACTCAAGATGCTGGCGGTATGTTGATTGACCCAAGTACTCGTTCTATTAAAATGCCTTTGGATGGAAGTATGGAATCTGGTTTGTATTTTACACTAGATTCGATGGCCGTAGGTACACTTACCAAGCCTATTCAATACCGCACCGAGGATGGTCGTACAGCAGTACGTGTGTTGTACTACAAAGCTAAACACCCACCTCACTTTGCAAACCTTGAAGATGACTTCCAAAAATTGGCAATGATTACTTTGAATAGAAAACGAAATAATGCTATTGAAGAATGGTTTGCAAAAGCTAAAGGTGAAGTATTCATCTATATTTCGGACGAATACAAGGACTGTAACGTCATGAAAGGCACAGGACAATAAATCTGGTGTTTGCCAAACTATATCCCAAAACGGTCAGTTTTACGCTGACCGTTTTTGTTTAATAAAATGCCAAGAGTAACCCAATAACTTTGGTGTTATTGTCGTTAGGAGGATGTTTGGTCGAAAGTTTTGAATAAAGCCTCACAAATCTCTACAATTTGGCAGGTTATTTGTTTAACTTTACGGTACACGCTATTCAATCATACTCTAGTCACTCAGCGATTTATTTGAAGCAAGACGTCTAAGAAATTATCTCTGTATTCAGAAAATACCTATTTTTAGGAATATATCCTTGAGTTAAAAGAGTTCAAATATCTAAACATCGTTAATATCACAAGCATGGCGCAATACAAGTCGGATGTGGAAGCGGTAAACGCTTTGAAAGAATCTTATCAAAAACTTACTTCAGAAATCGGGAAAGTCATCATTGGTCAGGAAGATACCGTTAGACTTTTGCTTACAGCTATTTTTTGTCAAGGCCACTGTTTATTAGTTGGGGTTCCGGGATTAGCAAAAACTTTGCTGATTCAAACAATTGCCGAAGCCTTAGACCTTGATTTTAATCGTATCCAATTTACGCCAGACTTAATGCCTTCGGATATTGTGGGTTCTGAAACTCTCGATAACGAACGTAATTTTAAGTTTGTGAAAGGCCCAATTTTTGCCAATATTATCTTGGCAGATGAAATCAACCGTACACCTCCCAAAACTCAATCAGCGCTTTTGGAGGCAATGCAAGAATATGCTGTGACGGTATCGGGTAAAAAATACCCATTAAGTCGTCCGTTTTTTGTATTGGCTACCCAAAACCCTATCGAACAGGAAGGTACGTATCCATTGCCAGAAGCCCAACTCGACCGTTTTATGTTTATGGTAAATTTGGATTATCCATCATATCGCGCCGAGGTTGAAATTGTAAAGAATACGACTACCGCAACAAAATATAAAGTACAAAAGCAGGTTTCGGGAGAAGAAATTTTAGCTTTTCAAGAATTAATCAGAAAAGTACCTGTAGCCGACAATGTGGTAGAATATGCAGTAAAATTAGTTCACAAAACTCGTCCTAAATCAGAATTAAGCGATGCCGTGACTAATCAATATTTGGAGTGGGGGGCAGGGCCTCGTGCTTCTCAAAACTTGATTTTGGCTGCCAAATGTAATGCTTTACTTAACGGAAAATATTCGCCAGATATCGAAGATGTGCAGGCTATAGCATTACCTATCTTGCGCCACCGTATTGTGCGTAACTTCAAGGCCGAAGCAGAAGGCGTTTCTGTAGAAGATATCATCAAGAAATTGGTGTAGTCTTATCCCTAATTTAACGATTTAGTGATAGCGCAAATGAGTGATTATGTTAA
>NZ_JBMLSD010000070.1:0-25316 GCF_049240685.1 Flectobacillus sp. | reverse complement strand
GTCAATAAAATTCTATAGTTTGGGCAAAATAAGAGTTAAGTTTTGTGTTTTAGGCTTTCAGCTATGGGTAATCGGCAAAACATATAGTTTCGAAAAACAATTTTACACTCTTTGCCTAGTGCCTGTTGCCTAGTGCCTAAAGCAAACAACTAATCTTATTTTGCCCACTAACTTATTACTCACTTATTCCCAAATCTAGCTTTTGCCCAAGCTTTTCTTTCATCTTCCGAAAAATAAGTCCATACCAAAATTCGACTTATTTTTTGTCCATGGGACATTTCGATAATTCGATAATTGGTCACATCTGTTTTGTCGAGGGCTTTGTACAAACTTTTTAGATTGTCTTTTTTTGAAACCAAAGAAGAAAACCATAAACAGCTTTTGGCAAAAACTTTACTTTCTTGAATCATTTGCCAAATAAACTTCAGTTCACCACCATCACACCAGAGTTCACGACTTTGTCCACCAAAATTGAGCGAAGCATTTTGTACTTTTTTACCTGTAAGATTCTGTTGTTTACGAATAGAACTTGCAGAAGCCTCTTCCGCAGAAGCATGGAAAGGAGGATTACAAATTACTAAATCAAATAATTCTTGAGTTCGAATAATACCTTCTAGAATTTGGTCTGGACGATTTTGTAAACGAACATCTACATTATTCTTAAGATTCGTATTGGTAATAACAATATTCTGTGCAGATTTCAAGGCAGTTTTATCTACTTCAGAACCAACAAAACGCCAACCGTATTCGGCATGGCCAATGATAGGATAAACACAATTAGCTCCTACCCCAACGTCAAGAATTTTTATTTCCTTGCCCAAAGGAATTTGACCATTGTTGGCTTCTGCCAGTAAATCGGCTGTGTAATGCAGATAGTCTGCACGTCCTGGAATCGGTGGACACAGATAATGCAAGGGGATATCCCAATATTCGACCTTGTAAAAAGCTTTCAGAATAGCCTTATTCAACAATTTTACGGCAGCAGGATTAGCAAAATCGATAGTTTGACTACCATATTGATTGATAAATACAAAAGGTTTTAATTCTGGTGACACCTTCATAAGTGCCTCCATATCATATCTTTCTTGATGTTTATTTCTTGAATGAAGCATGTGTTTTGTTGGTAATTTAATGGCTGAGCGAGTGGTAAATGGCTGAATTATGAATGGTGAATTATATGGCCTTTTTACTCATTATAATTCCTTAAATCACAACTAACAAAATTTCTTGAGGGCATCGTACACGATATGTACGGGTAAACCCATCACAGTAAAATATGAACCTTCGATGCGAGGAATACCCACCATGCCTACAAAATCTTGTACACCATAGCTTCCTGCCTTGTCGAAGGGTTTGCAATTTTCGATATAATAATCAATTTCAGCATCCGTTAATTCTCTGAAAAATACGTCTGTCGTGTCGCTGTAACTTTCTATTGAATCTTTGGTCATAACACAGACCCCCGTAATTACTTGGTGTTTGCGCCCCGAAAGTTTTTGCAACATCCATTTGGCTTCGGCTTTGTCTTGTGGTTTATTCAGAATCAACCCATCGACTACCACAATAGTATCAGCGGTAAGAATGATGTAATTTTCGATTTCGTTCTGAAATGCCAAAGCTTTCTTTTTTGCCAGAAATACAGGAACCTCAGGCGCAGGCATCGTATCAGGAAAATCCTCATCAGTTGGTTTAACTTTTACAATAAATTCAAAGCCTGCATCTCGAAGTAACTGCTGACGACGTGGCGAATTGGAAGCTAAAACAAGTGTATGATTTAATGTTAGCATTCTGAGAGTTTTTGTATTTTTGTTTATATATGATATGTAAATTTCTACAAAATAAGCCAATAATACCCACAAAACCTTGTAGGAGCTTTAGCCTGAGTGAAATTCTCGCACTGGTTACGATAGCTTTTTGGCTTGTATTTGTGCCAATATCTGCGCATGCCCAACAAAAAGATTCTATTCAAGCCTTCATTCCGGAAGACTATCAAGTAAAAAAGAACAAAGAAGATAGTTTACTTTATTCTAATTTGAAAAAACGTTTTTCAAAAAATCGAGTTCTCAACGAAATTTATCATGCCCTCTTCAAGGATGTATACAACCAAAACGCAGCAGGTCAGGAAGTAGTAAAAATTGATGAAAATCCCTTTCAAGAGTTTGAGGGAAGAGTAGTGCGTAAAATTTATGTTAAAACTCTTCGAGTATTTGGCGAAAGCGTCAATGATACCGCTCGTAAAGCACAAGGTTTTGAAAAGTTTTTTAGCTCCTTACACACCAATACTCGCGAAAGTATTATTCGAAAATCATTTTTACTCTTCAATACTGGTGATATCATAGATGCCGACAGGCTTCGAGACAATGAACGTGTGATGCGTAATAGTACTATTTTGCACGATGCTCGTATCTTGGTGGTACCAGATGAGCAATATCCCAACTTAGTAGATTTATTGGTAATCACGCAGGATATCTGGTCTTTAATTCCAGCTGTCAATTTAGGAGGTTTGGACCGTTATGATATAAGTATCAATCAAGTAAACTTTCGGGGTTTGGGGCATTCGTGGCGCAATACCTTTTATATCAACCAAAAAGAATCGCCCAAACTCGAATACGCCACCACTTACACGATTCCTTATATTGGCCGTTCCTTTATTACAGGGCAGTTGGATTTGTCGTTTCGTAGACAAACCAATCGCTATGCTTTGCGCTTTTTTAGACCGTTCTTAACACCCGAAATGAAAATGGCAGGAGGCTTCGAAATGAGTCATGACCGAGATTTGAGAGGAATGACCAGAGGATACGATGCCCGCACCTTGATGGTAAACGATACCTTACCTTTTTATTTTCCGACTGCCCGAAACTATGTAGATTTTTGGCTGGCACGCTCTTACAAACTACCATTTTTAAGTCCCGAAAATCAGGCTCGTACTCGCTTTATCGTCGGACTCAGATTTACCAGTATCAACTATACCCAACGCCCCATAGTAACTGCCGATACCAATCAGCTTTTCCGAAATCAGGAACTTTACCTTGGAGGAATCGGATTTTCGAATAGACGTTACAAGCGGGACTTTTTGATTTACGGTTTTGGAATAACAGAAGACGTTCCTTACGGGTATTTAGCAGCTTTTGTAGCAGGCAAAGAATATTCGGATGCATTCGGAAGCCGTTTTTATTCAGGCATCAAACTTGCTCGTGGGCAATATCTCAAAAACTCTGGCTATCTATACGCCCTTCTTAATGCTGGTGCCTTTACCAATGGCACAGCTGGTGTTAGCTTTGAATCTAACTATTTTTCAAGATTGTACACTCTTCCTAGAGCCAAATTACGACATTTTATCAACCTTAAATATGCTTTTGGAATACAGCGATATACAGGTGAATACCTCAATATTAACGGAGAAAATGGGATATTAGGCGTAAATAGCGACCAACTATGGGGTAGTAAAAAATTTGCTTTGGGGTATCAAGCAGTTCTGTTTTCAAAAGTTAACTTCGTCGGATTCCGTTTGGCACCATTTTTTCAATTAGATATGGCCTTTGTTACTCCTCGCAATCAATTTTTATTTACTCACTTCCCCTACACAGGCGTAGGTATAGGCATTAGATTACGAAACGAAAACCTTACTTTCAATACTTTCCAGCTTAAATTTACCTATTTCCCTAATTTACCCAATATCGGAGCACTCAACGTTTCGTTTAGTGACACCTACAACTACCGTCTCAAAGACTTTGATATTTCGGCACCAGAAATCGTGCCCTTCCGATAATTGAGTATATTTGCAAACAATTATAACCACCTCTTAATAAGTACTTCTCATAACTTGGTGTAAAGCACTAGCTTCTCGCAAAAAATATAGTTTTTGTTCTAATATGGATAAGGAAAGGTTAAATTAATCATATATCTGTAGCACCCTTTGACAGTATCCTTCTAAGGATGAGTGCTTTCCAATAACAGATATACGATTAACTAATAACTTCTTTTTACTTGATACTATTTACTTTTACAAATATCCACAAAAGAGTAAGTGTTACTCCATAAATCATATTTTCGTTGTAAGGCAAAACTAGTACTATACACGCTAACTTTAAAAATTATGTCTATTGAAAAAGATATCAAACAAAAGTCCTTTACTAACCCTTATCAGAAATTAACAGTCAATATCATGTATACAAACAATTGGCTTGTTTCTGAATTTAGTCAGATTATCAAACCTTATACACTTAGCGAACAGCAGTATAGTGTTCTTAAGATTTTACAAAATGCCCACCCTACTCCACTCAGTATCAATACTATCATCGAAAATATGCGAGATCAAATGTCGAATGTATCTCGATTGGTCGATAAACTTGAACAAAAAGGGTATGTAGAAAGAAGAAAATCTCCCAGTGACAAACGGGTAGTCGAAGTGATTATCACTGATGAAGGAGTTCAAATTACTGACGAAATTAATGAGCTCATCGAAGTATGGGAGACACAAAGTATACAAATGTGTGATGAAGATTTAAAATTACTACAAAGTCTTATCCAAAAATTACAAGAGTAATTGTGTTGGAACCTTTGAACTAGAGATATTCCAGTCTGAGTATACTTGAGTAAGCGATAAGGTCTTAATTTTTTTAAAGAAAAGGAGTGTTATTACTTTTCCAGAATCAAAAACGCCCAATCTAATATTCTAAAAACCTACGTACTAGACCAATTTGGATACATTACTTTTTTTACTTTACCGAAAACTACAAAAATACATACACACAAAATACTGATTATTAGACAATTAAATACCATTAACAAAAAATTAACATTTTAATGTATTGACATCAAATGTTTTTACATTAAATTTGTACTATCAAATTATGAGTATCGAACAAGACATACAGCAAAAAGCATTCAAATCACCTTATACCAAGGCCGTTGTGAACATTATGTACACAAACAATTGGCTTTGTTCATTGCAAAGTGATTTACTGAAACGTTATGATGTAACGTTGCAGCAATACAATGTTTTGAGAATCCTGAGAGGACAATATCCTAACCCTATCACGGTTTGTGGCATTATTGAGCGTATGCTCGATAAAATGTCTAATGCGTCAAGATTGGTTGACAAACTTATTTTGAAAGATTTAGTTATTCGTAGAGAATGCCCACACGACCGTCGTCAGGTAGATGTAGTAATTACAGAAAAAGGATTGGCATTGTTAGCAGAACTAGACAATCAGCAATCAGAGTGGGAATCGGCCTTACACAAGTTAAGCCCCGAAGAAGCGCTCACGCTAAGTCATCTTTTAGACAAACTCAGAGGCTCGGCTGAATAATCGGTATTTTCTGAATTGTATTAAACTCCTTATTATTCATATTCACTAAAATTTTTTTCAATAAAATGAAAGCAATTAAATTCATCGCTAGTTTGTTTGTTTCTGCAACAGTATTAAGTTCAGCTATCGCTGGTAACGCTCCTAAAAAAGCTGCTGATGCATTGGCAGTAGATACTAAAGGTTCTAAAATCCACTGGTTGGCTAAAAAAGTAACTGGTCAGCACGAAGGTTTCATCAGCATCAGCAACGGCTCTCTTTCTGTAGCTAAAGGAAAAGTAACTGGTGGTACTTTCACAATCGATATGAAATCTATCGTTTGTACTGACATCACTGACGCTGGTTACAACCAAAAATTCATTAGCCACATTACTACAGGTGATTTCTTCGAAGTAGAAAAATTCCCAACTGCTACTTTCAAAATCACTAAAGTTGCTGGTAACACAATCACAGGTGACTTAACATTGCATGGTGTAACTAAGTCTATTTCTTTCCCAGCTACTATTACTTCTGCTGCTGGTAAAGTGACTGCAACTGCTAAAATCCCAGTTGACCGTACAGACTTCAACATCAAATATGGTTCTAAGAAATTCTTCGAATCTATCGGTGACAAAGCTATCGACGATGTATTCAACTTGGACGTAACTTTGGTAGCTGGTAAATAATCCACCCAAAGCGCTCCGAGCCATATAAAAAAGCTCTGCAAATGATTGCAGGGCTTTTTTTGTGCTTATATATTCCTATCTACTCTTACTCTTTTTTGTCGTATTTCTTCTCCCTTTTGAAGTTCTTTTAAATTTTTCAAAAATTACTAATTAGTATGCTTGCATAATAATTTTATTTACACCAAATTGCCTAATAATAGAATTTTACTTTTAAAAAATATAGTAAAATAAAGTCGAAAGAAAGAGTGAAATATTCTGAAAGGTATTTTATTCAAGAGCTTTTACTTTAAAATCTTTAATCTAAAATAGCTATGTTTAACCAACCCATGCTAAGAGACGGAGCCTTACAAGGTAAGACTATTGTAGTTACAGGCGGAGGAACAGGACTAGGTAAATCCATGTCCAAATACTTCCTAGAATTAGGAGCAAATGTAGTAATTGCCTCACGCAAACTCCCTGTATTGGAAGAAACTGCTAGCGAATTATCAGCACTCACAGGCGGAAAAATTTTGCCTGTAGCCTGTGATGCACGAAACTACGATGAGGTAGAAAATGTACTCAAAACTGCAGTTGAGCACTTTGGTAGCGTAGAAGGCTTGGTCAATAATGCCGCTGGAAATTTTATTAGCCCAACCGAAAGACTAAGCCACAAAGCTTTTGATGTAGTAGTGGATATCGTCTTGAAAGGCACATACAATTTTAGCTTAGCTTTTGGGAAATATTGGATAGAAAACAACATCAAAGGAACCGTCATGAGTATTGTGACAACTTATTCATGGACGGGTTCGGGTTATGTGGTACCTTCAGCGACAGCCAAAGCGGGTGTGTTAGCCTTGACACGCTCTTTAGCGGTGGAATGGGGCTACAAATATGGTATCCGATTCAATGCCATCGCTCCAGGGCCATTTCCAACAGAAGGAGCATGGGAAAGACTATTTCCTGCCGAAGCTATGGGACATGACCTTGCTAAAAAGTTTGACCCAGCAAGCCGTATTCCTCTCAAACGAGTAGGCGATCATCAAGAATTAGCTAATTTGGCGGCATTTCTGATGTCTGATTTCTCGTCATATATCAATGGCGAAG
Organism: Flectobacillus sp.; assembly: GCF_049240685.1. Taxonomy (NCBI): domain Bacteria; kingdom Pseudomonadati; phylum Bacteroidota; class Cytophagia; order Cytophagales; family Flectobacillaceae; genus Flectobacillus; species Flectobacillus sp. The sequence continues at coordinate 18,259 of NZ_JBMLSD010000070.1, read as the reverse complement.
TTATTACGATAGATGGTGGTGAGTGGCTGATGGGCGCTGGTGAATTTTCAGCCTTGAACGAAGTGCCTGACGAAAAATGGGATATGATTGCTCGTGCTGTGAGAGGCAAAAAATAAAGTTAAAGTAGCAAGAATTTTGAGTGATAAGTTAGGACTTTCTAACTATTGCGGATTTGGGATTTCTGATTGCGGAAAAATAGAAGCACATACTTCCAATGTCAGAAATCCCTAATAAATAGTTTTTATAATCCTTTGTACACTACAAATTCATTACCTAAAAATCCAACCACTTACTTCATTATCAACACTTTGCTAAATGTAATCTGATTATTGGGTAATTGTAATTTCAAAAAATAAGCTCCATTTTGAATCGTTTTGGGAAACTCTACCCAATATTCTTCCCCTACTCTATTCGATTTAATATCAATAATTTCTTGTCCATTACTGGAAAATACTTGTAGTTGCTTCACCTCATTTACTCCCTGAATCGTGAGAAAAGTACTGGCAGGATTCGGAAAGATTTTTACCGATACATTAGGGTTCTCGACACCCAAAACTTGTGAATAATCAATCACCAACTTTGTATCAGTATATACAACCGATCCGTCGGCTAATGTCAATTTTAGTCTGTAATAAGCAAATACTTCCTTCGGGCGAATCACCTCCCACTTGCCTTCCAAAGTACTATTAGCATTTTCGGTATATACATCCGAAAAACTCTGCTGATTGTTACTGTACTGAACCGTAATTTTGGTTGGGGCATAAGCCTCCACGTAAGACCAACGTAATTGTAGAGAATCAGCTTTTTCGACTAGGGTAAATTGATTGAGAGGAGTCCAACTTCCCGACAAAGTAAAAGTATTGGAAAGTGTACTTTGCAAAAATGGCGCCTCCGAAACAATTCTCAGACGGTATACTTCCAGAGGTGATACATTTTGAATATTTATAAGCACAGGGCTATTTGTGCCTTGACCGACCTGAGCTACAAATTTTCCGTTCTTATCTAATAATTCTACTCTATAGGTTTTGTTTTGAGTTATATTTCCCTGAAAATGAACAGCAAAATTTCGTCCAAATGGTAAGTGAGTTGGTAATAACCTTGGCACTAAAGTAGATTGAGGTTGATAGGGAATCGCCTTTTCAAAAAAAGTCGTGTCCATAGTTCGCATCCAAGCATTGGCTGCCAGACTTAGTCCCTGAATTCCTCCTTTAACATTTTCAAAATGGCCATGAGCAATAGGTCTAGGATTTTGGATAGTATCTAATTCGGGTCCAGGAAAAGTATTTGAAACATTTTTCAAAATGGCATTTTGTCCTTTGATAACCAAATCAGCCCATTCATTTCGAGGGCCAACACTTGCCCTTGCAACATTCCAAGCCATATTGTAGCCAAACAACTGACGAGACTTATCTATCAAATTTTTCACATTAGCTTCATAATTTTGAGCAGAAACCTGATTATGAGCAGCATCCGATTCGCCCTGTAGCCAAAGAACAGCTCTTAATCCTGTATGAGAGGCTAGGTATTGTAAAGAATTTTTGAGGTTTGCAAAAGGTTGTTGATTAGGCCAATATTTATTTACATACTGATTAAAAGCCAATTCTCCATTGGCAGATTTACTCCAGTTTTCGGAGGTAGCTGCGGCCCATCCACAATTCAATAAAAATACAGGAACTTGATACTTTTGAACGATTTTATCAGCTAATTCGCCCCAAAGCCACGAAGACTCACCCGTAGGATACATGGCAGAGGTGGCCAAAGCTCTTTCCATTTTGTGTAATACCATTGGTAAGTTGGATGCTACGGTAAGGTTTTCTTTTTCATCCAAGTACTTGTTCAAATCATTGATCAGAATAACCCTTTCGGAGGCATCCTTGGAGCCCAAACCCTGTACACCCATTGCATTTGACTGACCCGCTATCAAAAAAACCTCACCTACCCCAATCTGTTCAATGATTTTTTCATCAATAAGGGTATTATTGACCCATGCCCGCACATAAAGATCATAAAAGCCAGCATTGATTTTAATTTTCTTCGAAAATTCTCGATTCATCACATCGCTGGCCAATACTTGCCAGCCTTTGGCAGGTTTACCTATTTCGACTAATTGATACTCGATTTTGGTTACCGAAACCTGAGTATAACCCGCAATGACCAAATCAGCTTGATTAGAAAGATTCCTTTGTAATATTAGGCGATTCATGGGATGCAAAATGGTCATTTGTCCCCATAAATAGCTTGGAAATAAAAGTAGTAAAACCCACAATATTGACGTCTTCATGGATTATCAGGAGTTAATTAATAAGTGGTCTATTAAGTAATCGTGCAACTTAGATTGAAGTGCTGTGCTTTTAGCTATGCCGTAGGCATTAGGTAAAAGTTTTTATCATTTCTATTTTTTTTGCTTACGGCCTAATGTCTTATGCTGAAAAGTACATCTTTGGTTAGCAACAAACACGCTAAAACTCTTTGCCTATTGCACACAACTTAAATTTCATTTTGTGCATTAACTTATTTTTGTAAATAAAGAGTGTATAAAAAATCAAAAAATTGTGTGGAAGTGAAACAGAGAAGTTGAATACTCGTGTAGAACTAAGACTTATACATTTAAGTTGTAGGTATTCGGCGAAAAGTCTTTAAATTTTCATCATAATTACTTTTTTTTTAGCTTAAGATTGAAAGCAAAGAGCCTATTGCAGAAAAGATTAAGTTATTTCGACCTGCAATAGGCCTTATGCTATATACCTTGTGCTAAAAGTATAAAGTTTTTTTTACACATAAATTTGTTGTTTTGGGCAATAGGCCAATTGTATCAACATATTTTTGCCAAAAGCCCGAATCTTATATAAAATCCTGATAATCAAATATTAGCATTTATTTTGTATGCCAACCTAGCCTATCATAACACAAATCATAATCGTTTAAATATTAACTGGAGTAAGGCCCAATTTGCGACCTTCCTCAAGAATAAATGGCATTCCAGATTCCATCGTATTCTCGATTTGTCCTTCTAAAATAGCCTCACGAACAGCAATCTTAATAATGCCAACTTCTTTGGAAGGAGTTAGCCCAAACGTTTCCATAATTAGCTCTCCAGTAATTACTGGTTGAAAATTACGCAACTTATCTTTTTCTTCTACCTCTTTTAGCTTAGTTTCAACAATGTCGAAATTGCGAAGATAGCGTTTTACTTTTTCGCCGTTTTTGGAAGTGATATCAGCACGGCACAAAATCATTAAACCCTCGAGGTTCTCACCAGCTTCAAACAAAAGTCTTCTCAAAGCAGAGTCGGTGATGGCTTCTTTAGATAGTGCAATTGGGCGCAAATGGAGTCGAACAAGACTTTTTACGTAGCGCATTTTTTCATTCAAGGGCAATCGCATATTGGTAAAAATGGGTTTAACCATCTTGGCTCCCATTTCCTCATGCCCATGAAATGTCCAACCTTTTTTCTTGTCAAAGCGTTTTGTGGCAGGTTTGGCTATATCATGCAAAATAGCAGCCCAGCGAGTCCAGAGATCGTCTGATTTTTTGGCTACATTATCAAGAACTTGTAAGGTATGATAAAAGTTATCTTTATGGCCTTTTCCTTCTTCAGTTTCAACTCCTTTTAATTGACAGAACTCAGGGAAGATTAGTTGCAGCAAACCGCAAGAATCTAATAATTTAAAACCATAAGAGGGAACATTAGACAAGATGATTTTATTGAGTTCTTCGGTGATACGTTCCTTTGAAATAATTGAGATACGATCTTTCATTGACATTAATGCATCAAAAGTGTCGGGATGAATATCAAAACTCAATTGTGAAGCAAAGCGTACCGCACGCATCATTCGGAGTGGGTCATCCGAAAAAGTAATACCAGGCTCGAGAGGAGTCTTTACAATTTTCCTTCTCAAATCAGCAATACCATCGAAGGGATCTATTAGCTCCCCAAAATCGCTCATGTTCAACGAAATGGCCATAGCGTTAATCGTAAAATCTCTCCGATTTTGATCATCCTCCAAAGTTCCATCTTCGACAATTGGCTTACGCGAATCGCTTCGGTAAGATTCCTTTCTTGCACCCACAAATTCAACCTCCCAATCATCAATACGAATCATGGCAGTTCCAAAGTTTTTGAAAACTGACAAATAGGTATCTTCGCGACCCGAATTTTTGGCCACCAGTTCGGCTAACTCAATCCCAGACCCTACACATACAATGTCGATATCCTTGGAAGGACGTTTTAAGATTAAATCTCGTACAAACCCACCCACTACATAAGCACGAACATTCAATTGTTGCGCTGAAGCTGCAACTAGTTGAAAAATGGGATTATTATTTAAAGTTTCAGTAAAATTCATACAAGTATTTTGAAAAAGCTACAGAAGCTAATGCTTCTTTCTTTTCATTCTCTAATGATATTTGAGCAAAATTAGATTGAATTAGAGTGCTTTAGGCTGTAAGTTTTATACTTTCATAAAAACGCATTTTTCCTTTAGCTTACAGCTTATAATGCCTAAAGTCTATTGCCTCAAAAATAAAATTTAATTTTTGAGCTTTGGACTTTTAGTTATGGGCATTCGGCAAAACATATTTATAGTTACTAAAAAACATTTTATCACTTTTTGCCTTGTGCCTGTTGCCTAAAACATATAAATAAAATCTAACTCTACATTTCGATATATTTGCGAAAAAAGCGATGTGTTAACTCCTACCAAACCCTTACTTTCTGATAAACTCAAACTCGCCATACATACCCAACTTTACAATTTGAGATGGTTGAGCTTTGGGATTTTCTCCTTTGGGGTTTTTGAGGATATAATCTACTTTTTCGACAATTGATTGGTCGATATCAGCAAACTGAATTGGGCTTGGCTGACCCGTAATATTGGCAGACGTAGATACAATGGCTCTTTCCATTCGATGAACCAAACCTTTGCAAAATTCATCTTTTACCAAACGAATCGCAACACTACCATCTGGTCCCATCAAATTAGGAGCTAGGTTTTTACCTTTTGGATAAATTACGGTCAAAGGTTTTTCTGCAAACTCTACCAAATTCCATGCGATTTCGGGTACTTCGACCACATATTCGGATAATTGCTCAATTTTTGAAATCAAGACAATAAAAGCTTTGTTTTGAGGCCGTTGTTTGATTGTAAGGATTTTTTCGACGGCTTTCTCGTTGCGAGCATCGCAACCTAAACCCCAAATCGTATCGGAAGGATAAAGCAAAGTATCACCTTTTTTCAAGTGATTCAATGCTTCTCTGTATAATTCAACCATTATCTATTAATATTAGTACCAGCAAAATATTGCCGTTTTTTTTGACCCAAATCACCATTTCAGAAAGGCATGATGAAAAGGTTTGTTCAATTTTGACGCAAAGATACAACATTATTGCCTTCTTCAGGGATTTTCCCAAAAGGTTACATCATAACTTACTTCTGACTTGTGGTGCTTGAATGTAACGGAGCATAGGCCATTTTGCGAACATACAAAATTTCAGAACCCATTGTATTATCTTTGGATGGTGCATGGCGTGTTCCCCAAACCAAAAAGTATTTATCGTACCAAGCAGACACAGCTGCCTCCTCGTCGACTCTATGAGATTCTTCATCTGATTTTATTTCAAACTCTTCTTTATCCGAGTTTTCTTTGCCATTATGTAAATTTTGAATATTAACTTTTCCTTTATCCAAATAAGTGGCTATCCACTCTCCTTTGTATTTTGAAATTTGTACTTGTTCGAGCAAGCCGCTCGACTCTAATGAACCTAACGAAACGGCGTCGTCCCATAAAATTTCGCCATCCTTACTAAACTCACATACAATGGCGTGCGTATACCTGTACCGTCCTATTCGAGAGCGATTACGTTGTAACTGAGCAAAAGTCAACGGAGGGTTGGTATACAAGCCTAAGGTATTGTTGTTATTGGGCGAAAAATAATATACTTCAGCCAATAAAAGAACCCCTTTTTCGGTTTTGACTAAATCGTGTACTTGGAGTAAATAGCTAAAATTAGGCTCTTTACCTTCTATTTTTTTCTTCTCGATTTTCTCCTTCAATTTTTGTTGTTTTCTAGGCGATAGATAGTCAAAAAAATTACTTAATCCCGAAAAGTCTATCATTTTGGTACCAATCTGTTCGCCATTATTAAAATGTGTAAGATACAAACCCCTTGAATAATCGCTACAGTTGGTAGAGTAATTTCCGACCAAAACGGTTTCATTATTGGATATAGAGAGTAACCTTCCACTCACAAAGTTTACATCTTCGTTATCTGCCAAAGGCACACGATTGGTTCGGAGCAAATCGCCGTTGTACGAATAAGACAGCACCGACATATTGCATTTACCTTTTCTTCTTTCATTAATAATCACATTGACTTCATTTCTTATTTCGTCTATTTCTAAAGAATTAATGGTAATATTTTTATCATAAATCCCTTGCAAAACTTTTGAAGTAGAATTAAAAAAAGCGAATGAAATTACAACTGGCTTGTCAAAATAACTTCCAGCAAAATAGGCGGAATTGCCCAATACCTTAAAATGACTGATGGTTCGGAGACCTACCAACTTACCTCTAAATTCGTCAACCTCCCCCAATTGGAGATTTAAACGAGTTATGACAAAATCTTCGGCTTCTGATTCTGCAAAGAAAAAGTACATAAAATCGTTATTGTAATAAGTCAACAAATTTTCCAATCTTTCTGGTGGTGTATACTTTGTGTTCCACTGTTCGCGAAGTGTAGAATCAATTTTATAGAATTCCCAATGATGATTCCTTCCAAAAGTATCGGCATTATCAAAAACTACCAAGGCCCCTTTTTCTTTGAGCGGAAGCATAGAAAAATCTTTTGTTTTTCCGTATTCTTTGATATACTCCACTTCGCCAACTTTACTTAGTTGAGCAACTAGCGTATGGCTTATCGAGAGCAAACATAAACCAAATAGCATTTGAGCCATGTACCCGAGTTTTTTGTAATGTAACTGAGTATTCATGAATGGAGTGGCAAAAACAGTAAAACGTTTTTTCATAGTTTAGATAAAGGATTACGCTAAAATTAACAGACAATGGGAATTGTTTGATTAAAAAACAGCCATAGCATCAGATTGTTTAGTAATCTGTTGATTCTAAGCATGAATGTTATGCAGAGATAAGTTACTCAAAATACAGTTAAGTATGGTTTTAAGTCGTCAGGCAAAAGGCATGAGGTCAAAAGTTTTAAACAACCACAGATAAGTCTTTTGCCAAAAGCTCAAGAACTAGATTTTATTTTGCCTTAGTCGTTCAGGATATTTTTACTTATTGATTCATCATGTAAAAAAAACGCTCTATTTATTCCATACTATGGTTTAGCCACTGTGTTACATCTCAAAAGCCATCAAGTCCTCTCCTGAAGAGATGACATTGGGAACCTGACATACTGCCCAAACCATAGATTATCTATTGACAATTTACACATTTCAATTCTTCTTTAAAAAGAAAAAGCATAGAGGTTTTCATGTTCGTTTATGGTTATCGCAGGTATTTTGGCTAATTTTGCACTTCAGTTGAAAGTATGCATTCTCAAAAGCACTTTAAAACCAAGTATTTTGGCAATTACTTTCTCCATTTTAGTAAAACACTGGAAAATTTTCCTAGCGCAATGAATATCGAAAAAATACTACAAGACAGTATTCAAGCTGCCCTTTTGGCTGAGTTTGAAATTTCCGAAAATACTATAGCTCTTCAGCCTACTCGTAAGGATTTTGAGGGGTTTTATACCTTTGTGGTTTTCCCTTATGTAAAGGCACTTCGCAAGTCTCCCGCGGAGATTGGAAATGCCATCGGAAATTACTTGACTAGCCATACCACTGTGGTGAGCGCCTTCAATGTAGTACAAGGCTTCTTGAATATCTCGATTGCAGATAATGCTTGGATGGAAATGTTCAACAATCTTAAAAGTGATTCCTCTTTTGGTCAGCTTGCTACCAAGAGCGAAACGGTGATGGTTGAATACTCTTCGCCCAATACTAACAAACCACTTCATTTAGGACACCTACGCAATAACTTTTTGGGCTTTTCGGTAGCACAAATTTTAGCGGCCAATGGCTATGATGTAGTAAAAGCAAATCTTGTAAACGACCGTGGAATCCACATTTGCAAGTCGATGTTGGCTTATCAAAAATTTGGTCAAAACGAAACACCTGAATCTGCTCAAATCAAAGGCGACCACCTAGTAGGCAAATATTACGTAGAGTTTGACAAACATTATAAAGTAGAAGTTGATGCTCTCAAGGCTACAGGTTTGTCGGAAGATGATGCCAAAAAACAAGCTCCATTGATGCAAGAAGCACAAGAAATGTTGTTGAAATGGGAACAAAACGACGCTGAAGTAGTGGCATTGTGGCAAAAAATGAATGATTGGGTGTTTGCAGGTTTTAATCAAACCTACGAAACTATGGGGGTGAGCTTCGACAAAATTTATAAAGAATCAAACACTTACCTTTTGGGTAAAGAAACCGTTGAAGAAGGGTTATCTGCAGGTGTTTTCTTCAAAAAAGAAGATGGTTCGGTATGGATTGACTTGAGCGATGAAGGGCTTGATCAAAAATTAGTATTACGTAAAGACGGTACTTCGGTGTATATAACCCAAGATATGGGTACGGCCGACTTGAAATACAAGGACTATCGTATGTCAAAGTCTATTTATGTCGTAGGCAACGAGCAAGACTATCATTTTGAGGTATTATTCAAGATTTTGAAAAAATTGGGTCGTCCGTATGCTGAAGGTTGTTATCATTTAAGTTACGGAATGGTAGATTTACCTTCTGGCAAAATGAAATCGAGAGAAGGAACAGTGGTAGATGCCGACGATTTGATGCAGGAAATGAAGGATACAGCCCGTGAACGTACCAACGAACTAGGCAAAATCGATGGATTTACCCCCGAAGAGGCCGAAGAATTGTACAGCACGCTGGCTATGGGTGCTTTGAAATACTTCTTATTGAAGGTAGACCCCAAAAAACGCATGTTATTTAACCCTGCCGAATCTATTGATTTCCAAGGCAATACAGGGCCATTTATACAATACACTCATGCGCGTATCTGCTCTATTTTGAAAAAAGCAGAAGGCTTACATATCGATGTCGAAGAGGCTAGTTTATACACCAACTTACAACAAGTTGAACGCGAAATCATTTTTGCATTGAGCGAATATCCACAAAAAGTTGCCGATGCTGGACGTGAATATTCTCCTGCGTTGATAGCACAATATGCCTACGATTTGGCTAAATCGTATAACCGCTTATTTGCTGAATTGAGCATTTTTAATGCAGAAAGCCCCGAGGCTATGCAGTTCAGAGTTCAGCTTTCGAAGGCCGTTGGCGAAACAATTAAGAAAGCTATGGCGTTATTAGGTATAAAAGTACCAACAAGAATGTAATACGTTTGTCGAATATTTGACCACAGAACAATTACTCGCTTGATTGGATTGGCAATATTAGATAACTTACAGCTTTAGTACTTATGAAAAAGCCCTTGTTTATCATCCTTTTAACAATCGTAACTGTCATGATTCTTAAACTTTTGAAAGTAGGAAGTTTGCTTGGTGCATTAGCACTTCCTTTTACCAAAAACAACATCGAAAGCAGACCAATGGAAACTGAAGTTGTAGCGAAAAAAACGCTTTATGATTTCAAAATGAAGTCATTAGAAGGCAAAGAGGTAAACCTTGCTGACTACAAAGGAAAAAAAGTAATTATCCTCAATACTGCATCAAAATGTGGATTTACGCCACAGTATGCAGACTGGGAAGCCTTTTATAAGGCAAACAAAGCGAAAGTGGTAGTTTTGGGATTCCCTGCCAATGAATTTGGTTCGCAAGAGCCAGGTTCAAATAGTGAAATCGCAAGCTTTTGCCAAAAAAACTACGGCGTTTCATTTCCTATGTTTGAGAAAGTTGTCGTAAAAGGTGAAGGTAAATGTGAATTATACAAATGGCTTACAACCAAAGAATTGAACGGTTGGAACGATAAAGAACCAAGCTGGAATTTCTGCAAATATTTGATTAACGAAAAAGGCGAACTTACACACTTTTTTGCTTCAGGAGTAAAACCTAACAGTAAAGAATTCCAAGATGCTTTAAACTTATAAGAAAATTTAGGTTTTCAATTTTCTTTTAGTTTAAAACATTCAAATACCGAATGTACAGGTTATTTTTGTAGCTGTATATTCGGTATTTTTTATTGGTAAAGCTCAGGCTTCTATCTTCTCGGATTATTTCATTTTAAGCAGGAAAACGTTAATAGTTAACCGTATATTGGTTATTTGAAGATATTCATAAACAAAAGGTTATTGTCAAATTTCACCTCAGTTATACTCTTAATTTAATCTTTCCTACAAAGTAAAAAGACGTTATTAGTTAACAGTACATAAGTTATTATAATACATTTATAATCAAAAGGTTATACTCGACTGTTGCCTTTGAGATACTATTAATTTAATCTTTCCTTTTACTTACTTACACAAAAAAGACTTTATATAAAACATGAAAAATTGGATTTCGGCAGCTCGACCTCGCACCTTACCTTTGGCGTTGGCGAGTATTTTAATGGGAAGCTTTCTGGCAGCTGGACATGATGACTTTTCTTGGAAGATTTTTGGGCTAGCTGTACTTACTACTACTTTTTTACAAGTACTTTCCAATTTTGCCAACGATTATGGAGATACCGTCAGTGGCGTCGATAATGCAGAACGTACTGTTGCTACACGTGCCGTACAAACTGGTGCAATTACTCGTGAACAAATGACGAAAGCTATGATTATTATGTCGGTGCTTTCTTTGTTATCTGGCTCGTGGTTAATTTTTGAAGGACTAAAAGATACCGATACTCAAACAATCATTGGTTTCTTTGGCCTTGGAGTTTTGTCAATTATTGCCGCAATTACCTATACAGTAGGCAAACGTCCGTATGGGTACATGGGATTAGGAGATATATCGGTGCTCATATTTTTTGGATGGGTTGGTGTATTAGGAACGTACTTTTTACATACGCATCACTTTGACTGGATTAATTTTCTTCCTGCTACCTCTTGTGGACTATTTGCTGTTGGAGTGCTAAATATTAACAATATCAGAGACATAGAGTCAGACACTAAAACTGGGAAAAACTCCATTCCTGTAAGACTAGGAAAAGAAAAGGCGGTTATTTATCATTGGATACTATTGATTGTAGGCTTTTTATGTGCAGTTATATATACTCTAATGATAGAATCTGGCAACAACTGGGTGCATTGGTTATTTGTGGTTACACTCCCTTTATTGATTAAAATTGGTCGTGGCGTTGCCGAAGGACAAACCCCTGCTCAAATCGATCCATTTTTGAAAAGAATGGCCTTGACTACACTTCTTTTTGTATTAACTTTTGGATTGAGTCAAATACTTTAGTGTTACACAAGGGCTGGAGAATACTAAGTTTTTTTGTTCATCAAATCCCATTGATGTTTTAAAAACTTGTTTACTCTGGCCTTTTATAAAAAATCAATAAAATAATAGCAATGGCAATCCTTTCGATTTGTGATATCCTCGAAGTGTGCTACTAATTTGTACCAGCTACTCGCATCTCACTGTTTATTTTATCAAATAGCGTTTTGTTGGGCATAATAAATATTTCAACCCTACGATTGATTCTCTGTCCTTCAACAATGTCATTACTAGCCACAGGGTTTCGTTTTCCATACCAAAGCGCTTTCAATCGATTTTGAGAAACACCACTCAAAACCAACCAGTTGGCTACTTGGGCAACCCTCTTCAACGACAACCTATCGTTGTAGGCATCAGTCCCGTTAGCATCCGTGTAGCTCTCCATAATTACAGAAGTATGCGGATAGGACAGTAATACCCTTGAGAGGCTAGCCATATTCATTTTGCCAAATTCAGAAGGGATATCCGAACCACCAATAAAATAAGAGTCTGCATCAAATCGAATATGAATCAATTTGGTGTTGACCCTAGTAATAGGACTAACTTTAACCTGCTTGCGTAGCTCGATTAGCTGATTATCAAAATACTGAGCCACCCTTTCATCGGCTGTTAACACGGGGCCAATTTTCTCGGTAACTGCCCGATTAGTACTTCTGGGTGACTGTTGTACAGACTGCCATTTCTCATCGGTATAGATACGATTTTTATTGATTATCCGACAGCCATTTAAGCCTACAGTTGTCCCGAGTACAAGTCCTATCAATATTTTTTTTCTACTTTTTGGAAAGTCAAATTTCATGACAGTTTATCTTTTAAATTTTGGCTGTAAGGTATTTTTTCAGTAATTTGGCTGAAACTTTGGCAATTACAAAGTTATAAAACAAATCTAAAGGTTAATCTATCTATATACTTCATTTTTGATAGTTAATCTATCACTAAAACTTATTTTTTCAAATTTAACCCTATGAAAAAGAGTTTTTATTCTGCTCTGCTGTTTGTATCTCTGCTTAGTTTTACTGGATATTCACAACAACCCGCCGCGCCCGCTCAAACTTTTCAAGAGTTGATGGACCTCGGTGTTCTTCAGAGTCGTCAGGGCAACTATCCACTAGCTCAAAATTACTTTACTCAAGCGATTCAGCTTCAACCAGATAACGCAGTAGCCTACTACAGCCGTGGAGTTACGAAGTCAAACTTGAAAGATAACCGTGGTGCTATTAACGACTTCGATAAAGCCATCGAACTAAACCCAAGATATGCCGACGCTTATGTTGGTCGTGGTACTAGCAAAGCTCGACAAGAAGACCACAAAGGAGCCTTACAAGACTACAATCGTGGTATCGACCTAAATCCAGTAGATGCTAATGCCTATTTTAGTCGTGGCTACAGTAAATCTAAGTTAGAAAACTATAAAGGTGCTCTTTCTGATTACAACAAATCGCTAGACTTGACACCCGACAACGCCCTAGGTTATGCGGCACGTGGTGCCGTAAAGCAAAAGCTCGAGGACTACAAGGGAAGTTTGGAGGATTTCTCAAAAGCCATCGAACTTAGCCCAAAACGTCCTTCTTCTTATTCTGGTCGTGCCTACAGCAAAATGAAAATGGCCGACTTTAAAGGGGCAATTACTGATTATGGTAAAGCCCTCGAAATTAGCCCCGAAGATGCCGAATCGTTGTACTATCGTGGTTACTGCAAAAGTCAAACCGAAGATTTTGCAGGAGCACAAATTGACTTTGATCGTGCCTTGAGCCAAGACCCTGAGAACGCCCCAGCTTATTATGGACGTGGTTTTGCCAAAAACAAACTCGGACATACAAAAGAAGCCATTGAAGACTTCAACAAAGCTATCTCGATAGGTAATATCGAAGCAAAGAAAGTTCTATACGCCGGCCCAATCACCAAACAAGTACTAGATGAACTCCGTAGCGGAGTAAGTGAACGTTTGAAAATGGCCGAAATGACTTCCGAACGTTCGGAGGTTTATTATAATCGTGGTCTTTCAAAAGCCAAAATTGGTGATACAAAATCAGCGATTGAAGATTATAACAAAGCAATTGCCTTAAACCCTACTTTTGCCGAAGCATACTTTACTAGAGGCATGGTAAAATCACAAATTGGGGATCAACGTGCCGCAATCCAAGACTGTACTAATGCTATCAAACTAAACTCAAAATATGCTGAAGCTTATTTTGTACGAGGTATCATCCGTCATGCACTTGGTGATACAGATGGCTGCAACGATTTGAGCAAAGCAGGCGAATTAGGTTATACAGCAGCCTATGCTGTAATCCGCGATTATTGCAACTAATTATCAATACCAAGATATACATGAATCATCCCAGATTTAGTGATTGAATAAAGAATGATTAGTATACTTGCAGTAGAGACGCAATGATTACGTCTCAATGATTGCGTCTCAAACTGAGTAAGTAAGTGGGCAAAATAAAATTTAAGATTGTGCTTTAAGCTTTCTGGTATCGGCTTTCGGCGGTGGGCTTTGGGAAAAATGCTTGTCCGTGGTCGTTAAAAACATTTTAACACTCTGTGCCTTGTGCCTGTTGCCTTGTCCCTAAAACACAAAACTTAAATAGTATTTTAGGCAACAGGCACGAGGCAAAGAGTATAAAATAGTTTTTTACTATCGATAGATATTTTTTGCCGAATGCCCAAAGCTGAAAGCCGAAAGCTCAAGAATTAAATTTTATTTTGCATATCAACTTATTTAGGCAATTTTGTATAGAAAGCAGACCATATTATTCATAGTTTGATTAGTTAAAATAAAAAATCCACCCGTTTTTGAGTGGATTGTTCGTAAAGCTTTTTAGAAAAGTCATTTTCAAAGAATGCCTAAGTTGGTTGCGTTAAGCTGTAAGCCATAGGCATTAGGCAAGCACAACTCTTTGCCTGTTGCCTTAATCCTGTTACCTCTATCCTAAAGCACACCACTTAAATTCATACTTACTCAAATCTTAGGTGTTTAACAGACTCACCTGACATAGCAAGTTCTTCCAAAGCATCGATACCAATTTGAAGATGCTTTTCAACATAATTAGCCGTAACTTTTTTATCGCTCTCTTCGGTCTTTACACCATCTGGCGTCATAGGGTTGTCCGAAACCAATAATAAAGCTCCATGAGGAATCTTATTGGCAAAACCTACGGTAAAAATCGTAGCAGTTTCCATGTCGATTCCCATCGCACGAATATCTGTGAGATATTGCTTAAACTGCTCATCATGCTCCCATACTCGACGGTTGGTAGTATAAATCAGTCCTGTCCAATAATCCATCTCATGTTTTTTGATCATCGATGAAACGGCTCTTTGCAAACGGAATGAAGGAAGAGCAGGTACTTCTTTGGGCATATACTCATCTGATGTACCCTCACCTCTTACCGCTGCAATTGGTAAAATCATATCACCCAATCCGAGGTTCTTTTTTAATCCACCGCATTTTCCTAAGAATAATACAGCCTTGGGTGAAATAGCCGTTAGAATATCCATTACTGTGGCAGCCATTGGCGAGCCCATGCCAAAATTAATGATAGTAATGTTATTGGCAGTTGCAGTTTGCATTGGTCTATCTATACCATAAATGGGTACATTAAACTGCTCTGCAAACATATCAACATAGTTTTTGAAGTTTGTCAATAAAATATATTGACCAAAATCTTCGATAGCTGTGCCTGTGTATCTTGGCAACCAATTTGACACAATTTCTTCTTTTGTTTTCATACCTGATGAAGTCGTGGTTTTGTTTAAAAGTTCATTTATTTGGAAAAGGAAGACAGGTCTCAGTGATGAATTGTGAGTGGTAAATTAGTACCTTACAAACGTTTTCCAACTATTTCAGATTGGGGATTTCTGATTTCGGAAATAAAGTAAAATACCTTTATTTTTACAAAATATAGAAAATTATACTTCCGAAATCCAGCATCTGATATCCGAAATAAACAGTTTTATAATCCTTTGTAACTTCTAATAGTACATTGTAATAATAAAAAGTTTACGCTCAAAATTCACAATTCTCCAATCAAAACTCATCACTAATAGTTATCCATAGCCCTTTAAAATAAGGTGTGCTGAAATAGGTACGCTATTTAAAAAATGCGTAAATTATAAAAACACAAAAACGATTGTTAATTTAACAGGCTAATACTACGATGGTATTTTCCGAGAAACAAGAATAAATAATGATTTAAACAAATCTTAAACTTGTTTTAACTAAAATTGTCTAACCTTTATTGTTATTTTCTGTTAGACCAGAAGTCTTGCCTTTTTTGAGGCTAACTGATAGGCAACGAGTCTGTTAGAATTTATAAAATCTTCACAACAAACTGCGCGGTAGAAAGAATGGAACTTTTGAATCTTCCTAAATTTGAATACAAGTTACAAAAAAAAGATGGGAAATTATATATTTTTGACCAGCTACGTAAAAAGTATTTATTTTTGACTCCTGAAGAGTGGGTTCGGCAACACTTTGTTAATTATCTGATTGAGCATTTATCTTACCCCAAAAGTCTTATCAAACTCGAGTCAGGACTTACATACAACCAAGTACAAAAGCGAACTGATATTCAGGTATTTGACAGAAGTGGAGCACTTTTTATGATTGTAGAATGTAAAGCGCCCTACGTGGCACTCACTCAAAATGTGTTTGAGCAAGTGGCACAGTACAATCACACCCTACGCAGTCCTTATATAGTCATTACCAATGGAATGAGCCAATACTGCTGTAAAACTAATTGGGATACCTTTCAAATCGACTTTTTAGAAAACCTCCCTAAATTCCCATAATTTCATAAATTCATAACCACAAAGCCCTACTATCATTGCTGAATGATTACGTATCTTTGTCAAAAAACTACCTTCATTATGAACAAAAAACTAATTACCCTGTTTGCCGGACTTTGTGCAGTTGTAACAGATTTATCAGCTCAATCTTCTATAAAAAGTACCTCTAAAGTCAATAGTGCAGTTGTAAAAACCATTCCTAATAAACCAAAATTGGTCATTGGTATTGTAGTAGACCAAATGCGCTATGACTATCTATACCGTTACTCAAACAAATATACCTCAGGTGGTTTCAAACGTTTGATGGGTGAGGGTTATAATTGCCGTAACCATCATTACGATTACGTGCCAACTGTTACTGCCGCAGGTCATGCAGCAATTTTTACAGGCTCGGTTCCTGCTGTCGACGGGATTATTGGTAACGAATGGTTTGATACCAAATCAGGACGCACTGTATATTGTGTAGAAGACTCAACGGTACAAACAGTAGGTGCAAATACTTCAGCAGGTTTGATGTCTCCCAAAAATCTATTGGTTTCGACTATAACAGACCAAGTAAAAATCGCTCAAAATCATCAAAGCAAAACCATTGGGATTGCCTTAAAAGACCGTGGTGCTATTCTTCCTGCAGGTCATACAGCCAACGCAGCTTATTGGTTCGACTCAAAAGACGGCTATTGGATTACTTCCTCATTCTACATGAACGAACTCCCTAATTGGGTAAAAGAATTTAACGCACAGAAGAATCCACAAAAATATTTAGCAAAAGGTTGGAACACCCTACTCCCAATCGAGCAATACACCGAAAGTACCCCCGATGATCAGCCTTTCGAAGGAAAATTAAGTGGCGAACAAAAACCTGTTTTTCCACATGAACTGGCGGCTCAAGCTGGTGTTAATTTATTAGAGGTCATCCGCTCAACGCCATTCGGAAATACGATTACTAAGGATTTCGCAGTGGCAGCTATTCAAAATGAACAACTAGGCAAAGGTACAAGCACCGACTTCTTAACGGTTAGTTTTTCTTCTACAGACTACGTAGGTCATGCATTCGGACCAAACTCAATCGAGGCCGAAGATACTTACATTCGCCTAGATAGAGAAATTGCTTCATTATTGAGCTTTTTAGATACCTATTTAGGAAAAGAAAATGTATTAGTGTTCTTGAGCGCCGACCACGGCGTGGCAGATGTTCCAGGTTACTGGCAATCTAAAAAACTTCCTGCTGGTACTACCGATGCTCTTGTGTTGACCAATACCGTGAAAGATGCTTTAAAAGCCGCTTTTGGTGAAGGCGATTACGTAAGAGCTGATGAAAACAATCAGATTTACCTCAATCATGAAACTTTGAAAACCAGAAATCTTTCTCGTGCTCAGGTATTTGATGTTGTAAAAACAGCTCTTTTGAAAAGACCAGAGGTTGCCAATGTTATCGACCTTCAGAATCTTGCCAATGCAACTGTTCCAGAATATCAAATTGGGTATATAAAAAATGGATATAATATCAAACGTAGTGGAGATATCTTGTATTTCTTAAACCCAGGATGGTTTACTGGTCGTAAAACAGGTACTACCCATGGTTCTGTTTATCGTTATGATACACATATCCCTTTGCTATGGTATGGTTGGAAAATCAAACATGGAGAGACTTCTCAAAGAACCAATATTTCAGATATTGCACCAACTGTGGCTGATTTACTAGATGTACTTGAACCAAATGGTACAGTAGGAAATGTAATTACTGAAGTTGTGAAGTAATAAAATACTTTGTACCTTTTGCTAAAAGAGACCTAATTAAGACTAGGTCTCTTTTACTTTTCTAAAGAAAATAACTTATTTTTGAAGAATAACTAGTTTGGTATGATTCATGCTGGAAAATGTGTAAATTCAAATAGAATTTTAAACGCTTAACCCGCATTTTATATTTTCCCAACTTTAATCGAAATTATCGTCTGAATTTATGAAAATCGCTGTAATTGGAACGGGCTACGTGGGTCTTGTAACAGGGAC
>NZ_JBMLSD010000069.1:0-13675 GCF_049240685.1 Flectobacillus sp. | reverse complement strand
AAAGATAGGGATAATAAAAACTTTACCTTCAAAATTCTCAACTCTTAATTCAGCATTCATACTTAATTACTTCTCAACTAAGCTATATTTTTTCGGACTGAACATAAGACAAGGCTCACGGTTAGAGATTACTTTGACTATTCACAAAACCTAAAATAATATATCTATGCCTTTTTTTTCAACTTTTTATCAAAAAACTAAAACTTTAGCTACAGATATTGCCAAGTGGTCGCAGCAGGGCAACGCTTTTACTTTTCTGAATGTCTTAATCAGTAAAGAATCACTACAAACATGCTTACCTATGGACCAGCTATTAATCATTGTACAAATTTCACTTTTAATTTTTTCCATATTTTTTGTGCTGAAACCAACACAAAAAATCACCGAAAAAAAAACCAAAGCTAAGGAAAAGAAGTCTGTCGTAGGCTTTAAATCAAGAAATTATTTGACCCTTATCAATAGGGGTTATCAAGAATAAAAAAGCAAAGTATTTGTGCCATGTTAAGCAGTTGCACAAAGCTTAGATTTAGTTTATGTGTTTTAGGCACAAGGCAAAGAGTGGTGCTCGCCCATTGCCTTATGCCCATTGCCTATCAAGCTATACCTTCCTGATTAAATGCCTGTTTCATTTTTTCATGGTCAAATTCTTTCTCGTTGTTTGCCAAGAAAATCGTGGCAACGCCATTTCCGATAAAGTTGGTAATAGCTCGTGCCTCAGACATAAATCTATCAACTCCAAGCAACAAAGCCAAACCTTCCACAGGAATTACGTGTACAGCCGTGAGCGTCGAGGCCAGTACAATAAATCCGCTTCCTGTGACCCCTGCAGCCCCTTTGGAAGTAACCATCAAAATACCGATAATAGTAAAAATTTGTTCCAAACTCAGATGCACGTTGAAGACCTGAGCCAGAAAAATCGTTGCCATTGAGAGATAAATCGTTGTACCATCCAAGTTGAAAGAATATCCAGCAGGAACCACCAGCCCAACTACTGATTTTGCGCAGCCCATTCTTTCCAATTTTTCCATCAATGAAGGCAAGCCTGCTTCGGAAGATGATGTGCCTAATACGATAAGAAGCTCCTCTTTAATATACTTCAAAAACTTCCAAAGGTCGACTTTATAATAACGAAGGATAAAAAACAGAACAATAAATACAAAAACGCCCATCGTGATATAAACTGTCACCATAAGTTTGGCCAAAGGAATCAGTGTTTTTAATCCGTATTTCGCTATTGTAAAGGCCATACCCCCAAATGCCCCAACTGGTGCCAATTTCATCACTCCATGCAAGCCCGTAAAAATATATTTGGATACCTTCTGAAAGATTTCAATAATTTTATTCTTTCCGCTCACATAATTTAATACTGAGCCAAGGATAATCGCCAATAACAAAACCTGCAAAGTACTATTATCCCAAAAGAATTTAGTCCAACTAAATTCTGATGCACCTTTGGTATATTTGGAAATGTCGCCCCCTTTGATAGCATCAGTTACTACACCATCCCCAGGACGAATCACATTGGCAACAATAATTCCAACTAATAAGGCGATGGTCGTAACGATTTCGAAGTAGAGAAGCGCTTTACCTCCCAATTTTCCTACCTTTTTCAAATCACCCATACTTACGATACCGAGGGTAATGGTTAAGAAAATAATGGGGTTAATAAATTGTTTAACTATACTTATGAAGATACCACTCAAAAATTCGCTAAAGGTATTCCCAATACTAACTTCATTGCCCAAAAGCTTGAATTTGATAGGGTTTTCAAACAACTTATATAATGCGATTTCTGGTGCAAAATGCCCTAACAAAATACCCGCTGCAATGGCAGTAAGCACCCAGAATGTTAAATTAGTGAGTAGTTTTTTCATAAAATTTGAGAATATTGATATCTTTTTGGTAGTGAGTTTGCTTGTTTACCAACCGTTTTCCTATTACCTAAATGCCCCTGTTTACAAAATTGACTATTTTTTGCACTTTTTTTGCATAAGCATACCACAGATATGTAAAAAAAATGGTCTTTTATCAATAAATCAGAGCGTTATCTGGAGTCTATTAACAAAGGATTTGGGTATGGTAAATATAGAATCAGATAATTTTCAAAAATACCTATCCTGTTTTTGTGCCAATCCGACAACTTACACCAGAAAGCTAAGCGCTATTCTTATGGCTTTGGCGCAAAAGAATTTGGCGTTTTGGCATTAATCTGCAATTTTTGTAATCTCAAATGTGTTTATCCTATAGACATATATTTGAGGGTAGGCCTTGCTGGATGCCATTTCCTCAATTTATAAGTCAAAATCATCTGATTTTTAGAGGTTTCTAATAAAAATCAATCCAGTAAATATCTTAATAATTACAATGGCAGAACATATCAAATGCCTTATTATAGGCTCAGGGCCAGCAGGTTACACTGCGGCAATTTATGCATCACGCGCAGGTTTAGCACCAGTTATGTATCAAGGCAACCAACCTGGCGGTCAGCTAACAATCACTAATGACGTTGAAAACTTCCCTGGCTATCCAGAAGGTATCCAAGGACCACAAATGATGCAAGATTTAGAATCTCAAGCACGTCGTTTTGGTACTGATATACGTTTTGGCATGGCTACTTCTGTAGATTTCTCAGTTTCGCCTAAAAAAGTGGTTATTGACGAAAGTACCGAACTTACAGCCGATGCGGTTATTATCGCAACGGGTGCTTCGGCAAAATGGCTAGGTTTGGAATCAGAAAAAAAATATAACGGTCTTGGCGTATCAGCTTGTGCGGTTTGTGATGGATTCTTCTACCGCAACCAAGTGGTAGCCATTGTTGGTGGTGGTGACACGGCTGCTGAAGAGGCTACGTATTTGGCTAATATCTGTTCAAAAGTACACATGATTGTTCGCCGTGAAGAACTACGTGCGTCTTTGATTATGCAAAAACGTGTATTGAACAATCCAAAAATTGAAGTTCACTGGAATTCAGAAACTGATGAGATTTTGGGTGATGCATCGGGTGTAACGGGAGTTCGTTTGAAAAATGTAAAAACTGGCGAGACTGAAGAACTAACCTTAACGGGCTTCTTTGTTGCGATTGGTCACAAGCCTAATACAGATATTTTCAAAGATTATTTAGATTTAGACGAAGCAGGATATATCCAGACAATTAAGGGCTCGACAAATACTAATATCGAAGGAGTTTTCGCTTGTGGCGATGCCCAAGATAATATTTATCGTCAAGCAGTAACGGCAGCAGGTACGGGTTGTATGGCTGCTTTGGACGCCGAACGTTGGTTGGCTGCTAATGAATTACATTAGTTATGAAATTTGGGGTAGTAAATGCGAAGAGCCTTTCATTTTACGTTTACTACTCAGATTCTTCGATAACTATAACTACAATACAATGAATATAAGAAGTAATTTTCTTACTGCATTTTTTGTATGTACAGCTATGGTGGCTTGGTCGCAAGAAAAAGGGAGTTTTAAAAATAACCCTAAAATTAAAATCAAGGACAATACTGGACTTTACAAGGAAAAAGACAAAAAACAGGACGATTTGTTAGATGAAATGCCCAAACTCCAATTTAGAAATGAATTTGAGGTAGTAGAAAAACAATCTACAACAACGGCAGGAAATCAAAAATTTGAACCTGTAAGAGAAGTTAACGCTACTGTTAGTGCTTTCGATACGACATCCATCGATGAAAGAGAGCCATTGGTAATCGAGATAGAGGAGGAAATGAAACCTTCAGGAAGTGACGACTTTGTAACAGTTGCTTCTTATTTTTCTATTTGGGATACCAATACTATCGACCCTTATGGAATCGATGTCAAAGATTTTGATGATGTTGTAGACCTTGAGCTTTTTAATAAAGAACAAGGCCGTTATTGGAGTGCCCCTACCAATGCGCCTAAATTGACCTCTCAGTTTGGCCCTCGTTGGGGTCGTTTACACGCAGGTGTAGACATTGATGTCGAAACAGGCGACCCCGTTTACTCTGCTTTTGATGGTATTGTTAGGGTATCGGGTTATGATGGTGGTGGTTATGGTAACTTCTTGGTGGTAAGACATTACAACGGACTTGAGACCTTGTATGGTCACCTTTCACGTAAAAGTTACGAATCAGGCATGTTTGTAAAGGCTGGTGACGAAATCGGTAAAGGTGGAAATACTGGTCGTAGTACTGGTTCACACTTGCACTTCGAAACTCGTTACGAAGGTAACCCCTTCAATCCAACTTACGTGATGAACTTTGCAGGTGAAGGTACTCAGCCTGTATCCGACCATTTGTTGGTTTCGGCACGTGTATTCGATACCTATGGCTTGGCCTTGGGGAATGAATATGGTGATGCTGGTAACAAAATAGTTACTCGTCGTACTGCTTGGACTGTTGCTCGCTCGGGTGATACGCTTTACTCTATTGCTAACCGTGCGGGTATTTCGGTAGAGCGCCTTGCCAAAATGAATGGTATGAAGCTAAGCTCCAACTTGCGTGCAGGTCGTCGTTTGCGTATTCATTAGACAAAAAGATAATAAAATATGCATCATTCCTAATTGATAGAATGCTGAGTTAGTGAATGAGTGATTATGTTGAAATTTGTATTCTAGTAGTAGAGACGCAATGATTGCATCTTGAGCTGGTAATATCTATTATGATAGTATCAAAAAAGCGGTCGAAAAATATTTTTCGACCGCTTTTTTGATGAATAAACCTAATTCATTCAATTAGGAATGAATTAGGTTTGGTTTGACAAAAATATGAGTAGATCTTCGTCTCCTCCCCATTTTGCCACGATTTCCTTTTTCCTTAAGATTTCCTTAGAACAAATAATAAAATGCTTTTAATCTGGTTTTACTTGTATATCACTAATTGAATGCATCGAATTGTTTAGCCAAAAATCTTAAGCAATTTATGAAAAATCAGACCCTAGAGTTAATTTTTATGAAAAAAGTAATAATATTATCTTTGGTATTGCTCGGTTCATCCCAAGTCCAATTAAGGGCTCAAAATGAGAGCGGTCGCTATAAAAAGCAAACCAAGATTATTAAAAAAGTTGTAACAACCATCCCTAAACCCGCTCCACAAGAAGATTTTCTCCCTCCTTTACGACTAAAACCTGAATACGAAACGTCTACTCAACAATATGTTACCGACGGCGGACGCAATCCATACGAACCTATCCGTGCTATCAATTCTACAGTAAGCGCTTTTGATACCACCTCGGTAGATGAAGGAGATATCCGCCCAGTCGAGGTAATCGAAACGGTCAAAATCAATGGTTCAGATGATGTGGCAATGGTGGCCACTTATTACTCGATTTGGTCTTCCAAAAATATTGACCCTTATGGTATTAATGTCAAAAACTTTGAAGGCGTGGTTGACATCGAATTGTATAACGATGCTATGGGGTATCATTGGTCTTCTCCCCTAAACTCTGGTGATATTACCTCCAATTTTGGTCCGCGGTCGCGTCGCTTACACGCAGGTGTCGACTTGGATTTAACCACAGGAGACCCCGTATATTCTACTTTCGATGGCATTATAAGAGTATCTGGATATGATAGTAAAGGGTATGGTAAATATTTTGTTATAAGGCATTATAATGGTATCGAGACAGTCTATGGTCACCTTTCGCAGAAAATACTAGAGTCAGGAACTTACGTGAAAGCTGGAGATATTATTGGCAAAGGCGGGAATACAGGACGAAGTACAGGCTCGCACCTTCATTATGAAACTCGTTACGAAGGAAAGGCTTTTAACCCAACTTATGTTTTTTCATTTTCAGGAAAAAATACCAAACCTGTAGACCAGCACGTGATGATTTCGGCAAGGGTATTTGATACTTATGGTGAAATTTTACCAAATGAATTTAATGAAAATGTAGAAAACGAGGAAGCATATCATACTACCACTTGGGTAACGATTCGTGAGGGAGATACGCTGGCTTCTATTGCCAACTTTGCCAATATTTCTATCCAACAATTAGCCAAGTTGAACGGGATGAATACAACTGCTAAACTTAAGATTGGGAGAAGATTGAGAATCAACTAATTTGAAAAATTTTGTTGCTATTAGGATAATGTCAAGTTTTTGATTTGATATATTTGTTCAAAAGTAATAAAATACGCTTTTATTTAGGGTTCTTTTGCAAGTTTTCAAACAAATTAGATAGATATTCCATTAGATGAAATTAGATATTTTGGTGATGGCTGCGCATCCAGATGACGCAGAGTTGAGTTGCGCGGGAACGATTTGTTCCCATATTGCCCAAGGCAAAAAAGTGGGTATTGTTGATTTTACCCGTGGTGAATTGGGTACTCGTGGTACGCCCGAAATCCGTCAAGCTGAATCAGATGCGGCATCAGCGATATTAGGCATTCATGCTCGTGAGAATTTGGGTTTTAGAGATGGTTTTTTTGTAAATGACGAAGAACATTTGATGAAGTTAATCCGTGTGATACGTCGTTACAAGCCCGAAATCGTGTTGGCAAACGCAATTTTCGACCGTCACCCCGATCATATCAAAGGAGCTGAATTGGCGGCAGACGCGTGTTTTAAAGCGGGTTTGCGTATGATTGAAACCTTTGAAGACGACGGTACACCACAAACGGCTTGGCGTCCAAAAAATGTCTATCATTATATTCAAGACCGTTATATTCAACCAGACTTTGTGGTAGATATTACGGCGTATTGGGATAAAAAAGAAGCTTCCATCCGTGCATTCAGAAGCCAATTTTTTGATCCAAATTCAAAAGAACCAGAATCCTATTTGTCTTCTCCAGAGTTTTTGAAATTTACAGAAGCGCGCAATCGTGAGATGGGACATGCCATTGGCGTTACCTTTGGCGAGGGATTTACGAGTTATAAAAGAATAGGAGTAAAAGACCTTTCAGCGTTAATTTAATTAGTGAATTGTGAATTGGTAGTGTACGAAGGATTACAAAAACAACAATTTCAGTTATTGCATTTTGGATTTGAGAGGTAAAATATCCTTTTTTGAATCCTTTCCTAGAATATTTACGAAATCAGAAATCTTAAATCCGAAATTGTTTAAAAATCTTAATATTACCCTAATTAGTGAGTTGTGAATTAGTGAATAATAATCTTTCAATTCACTAATTCACAATTCACTAATTTTATACCTGCAAGCCTGGGATTTCTACTACTTCATTGGTATCCGCAGTGTAATCTACACCACCTACTTTGAAGCCAAATAAATTGTAGAAGTCATTGCTATATCCTTCCAAATCACCAATGCTTGGTAAGTTTTCGGTAGTTGCTTCTTCCCAAAGTGCTGCCACTTTAGCTTGTACATCTGCACGCATTTCCCAATCGTCAATACGGATACGACCTTTTTCATCAACTGGTACGTTGCCACCAGTGTAAAGACGCTCGCTATACAAACGTTGGATTTGCTCGATACAACCTTCGTGAATACCTTCTGCTTTCATTACTTTGTACAATAAAGAAATATACAAAGGAATCACAGGAATCGCCGAACTTGCTTGGGTTACCAAAGCTTTGTTTACAGAAACATACGCATTACCACCAATATCGCTCAATTTATCAGCAATAGTGAAAGCCGTAGCTTCCAAATGGTCTTTAGCACGACCGATAGTTCCTTTACGATATACTGGCTCTGTCAATTCTGGTCCAATATAAGAATAAGCGATTGTCAAAGCATTTGGCGCTAATAAATTAGCCGCTTTCAAGCTATCAATCCACATTTCCCAGTCTTCGCCACCCATTACTTTGATTGTATTTTGGATGTCTTCTTCTGTACAAGGGTCAATAGAGATTTCAGTTACTTTTCCAGAGTGGAAATCAACCGTTTTGTTTTTGAAAGGAGCTCCGATTGGTTTCAAGACCGAACGGTGAGTAATACCTGTAGTAGGGTCGGTACGAACTGGCGAAGCCAAGCTATATACAACTAAGTCGATTTGACCTAAATCTTCTTTAATAAGGGCAAGCGTTTTTTCTTTTACCTCGTTAGAAAAAGCATCGCCATTGATACTTTTTGCATACAAACCAGCCTCTTGAGCGTGTTTTTCGAATGCAGCAGTATTGTACCAGCCGGGAGTAGCCAGTTTGCCTGGTGAAGATGGTTTTTCGAAGAAAATACCAATTGTTGACGCATCTGACCCAAAAGCACTGGTAATTCGTGATGCCAAACCAAAACCTGTCGAAGCTCCGATTACTAATACACGTTTAGGACCGTCGATTTTACCTTTTGATTTTACGTAGTTGATTTGGTTAATTACATTTTGTTCACAACCTACTGGATGTGCTGTTAGGCAGATAAATCCGCGCATTCTTGGTTCGATAATCATTCCAAATATTGTTTTTGTGATTGATACAATGTTGTAATACTTGACATTAAAATTGAGTGTTTCTAAAATAGTCAAGAAATTACCCTAAGCTTACTTCTAAGATTTTGTACAAAACCTTGAGGGGTTTTTATCCGATAAAAGTACAAAAGTTGTATCGAGCTGACAAATTTTAATCAATTTTCCGCCATTTATCAGCCTCACAAATTGATTAGGAGGTTTTGGTATCGTGTGGTTTGAGAGGGCTCAAATAGGTGAATATCCTTTTTATTTCTTTCACTATTCTACTACCAACCATATTAAAAAAACTTCCGTCTTTGTCTAGCGTGCGTGTGCCTGTCCACACCCTGATTTTACTACTTTTTACCTGAACTACCTTTCCAAACTGCATTAAATCAAAGGTCAAACGACCATCTTCGCCGCGTACATGACGCATCACATAGCCAACCTTCAGTGCTTGTGCCGTTTTGTACCCCATGGTCATTCCTAGGGTATTGAGATAAGGTCTTTTGAACTGACGTATTTCGGCCATAATATCCTTCATCATTTCATAGATGGCAAGTTTCCAACGCGGCGTTTGTTCATTGGCAATAAATGAATATCGGCCATAAACCACAGCCACATCGTCTGGACGAAGCGCATTAATCATTTGATCTATCCATTCGGGTTGATACATACAGTCTGCGTCAGCGGATAAGATATATTTGCCTTTGGCTTGTTCCAAACCCATCTGACGAGCAGGGCCACAACCTTGAATTGTCTGCGTACAACTGCGAATATAAAGCTTGTCTAATACCTCCTGAGTGCGGTCGGTAGAGTTATTGTTTACGACCAAAATTTCGAAAGGAATCTTGGTCGTAGAGTCTGCCAAAGAGCCAATGGTAGGTAGCATATTCACCTCCTCATTCCAAGCAGCAATAACAATACTAACTTCGGGACTTTCGAAATCAATAAGCTTATGAAGTTTCTGATTAATGTTGGCATATACCTCTTCAGGAATATCATCTACGGTAGCGTAAGGATAGACGTATTTCGTAAGCCAAGCTGGATTTTTAAAAAAGCTCATGTCTCTAGTAGGTTGGTATGGTATAAGAGCAATTTAAAGACTATTTGAGAGAAATACAAATACCTTGCCAATGGCTAGAGAAGAAAAAGAAGGATGAGAAAAGATTATTTAGTGATTGAATGAATGAGTGATTTTTTGAGCTTAAAATTTATAAAATCATAAAATCACTCATTCGCCACAAAATCGGAGCCAACGTTCGCTTTTGTATCGCCCAGAACAATTAAAACATTTTGAGGAAGGTAATAATAAAAGGAACAGATAATAATAGGCCATCAAATCGATCCAGAAATCCACCATGACCAGGTATAGTAGAAGCGGAATCTTTGATTTTAATACTTCTTTTGAAAAGTGATTCTACCAAATCACCATAAGTACCAGCTACCACAATAATAGCACCACATACATACCATTGCCAATCTTGCAAATCATCGAAGTATTGTGTTAAAATAAAGGCTACTAGCATCGCTGCCGCAAAACCGCCGATACTTCCTTCCCATGATTTTTTAGGCGAAACTCTTTCAAACAATTTAGTCTTTCCAAATTTTGTCCCAGCAAAATACGCACCTGTATCACTGGCCCAAAGCAAAAACAAACAACCCAAAGGACGTTGCCAGCTAAATCTGAAGTCAGGAGTTAAAAATGCCAAAATAATAATCAAGGCAAAAGGCAAGGCTACATAAATTACCCCCAAAAATGTATAAGCAATGTTCTTAAAAGGTTTTTCGTCTTCAGATTTATACAGTTTTATAAAAAAAATCAGTGCCATCAAAGGCGATAAAACATAGTAATCTTCATAAGGAACGATACCTTTTTCGATTAGAAAAGTAACCGTAACTAATATAAAACCACAAAAGGTTCCATAATAAGTTAATGGTTCGTTACCATCTAAACCTAGCAATTTATAAAACTCCAACTGAGCCAGCACCGAAATCAAAGCAAACAGGGCGTAAAAAGTCCAGTCGCTATAAATGATACAAAACAATAAAAATGGAATTGCAATAACAGCAGCAATCACGCGCTGCTGAAGATTGGACATACCTTGTAATTTTTCCTTCATCCTTTTTTAATAAATTTAAAATTTCATTTAGAATAGCCTTTAAGTATTAGTGCTGTATTGTGAATTAGAACTGTACAGAGAACTTCCAACAATTGCGGATTAGGGATTTCTGATTTCGGAAAGAAAGTAAAATACCTTTGCTTTTACAAAATATCGAAAATTACACCTCCTAAATCCCATATCAGATATCCGGAATAGACAGTTTTAGACTCTTTCGTACACGACTCCTTGTGAATAATGAATATAGTTTTTTGATTAATTTATCATGAATTTGGATGCTCTAGGCTGTAAGCCGTAGGCATTAGGCAAAAGGTTTTTTACAGTTTCATACAAAAATAATTTTCACTCGTTGCCTGTTGCCTTTTACATGGTTACTTAAGTTAACTTCAAAACTAAGTGTAATTTGGATGCTCTAGGCTGTAAGCCGTAGGCATTAGGCAAAAGGTTTTTTACAATTTCATAAAAAATAATTTAACACTCGTTGCCTGTTGCCTTGTGCCTGTTGCCTTTTACCTAAAAAAAATCAAATCTAATTTTGCATAAATACTCAGATAATTATTTGAATAAACCTTTTATTGCAACGAATCCTGAAAACCGCCCTCATTTTCTAGTAAAAACTTCGCTAGCGTAGCACGACTTGCTGGTACATAGAGCTCACATACACCTAACAGATACGAACTATCTCTTTTATTAATAACTACCGCCTCAATCTGATGTTCTTCGACTAAATAAGCTTTTGCCAAATCTGTTTTAAAAGGACTATCAGACACATAAATTTTCTGCCAATCATTCATTATTTCAAATGGTTTATAAACAAAGTATAAGTGCTGAATTAGTAAGTAGGCAATAGAGAACAGGCAAAGGCAAAGAGTGTTTAGTTTCTTTTTATTAACAATAGATATGTTTTTGTCAAATGCCCGTAGCTGAAAGCTCAAAAATTAAATTGTATTTTGCGTGCTAACTTTTTTTACCTTCAAAATGCTTTGCTAATATTTACCCTTATGATTCACCACCAAGTCTCGATTCAATTTTCAGCGCAGTATCTTGATAAATTTTTCTAAAAATCACCACCGAAACTAATGCAGATGCCAAGGCTATTGCCAAGGGCACCGAATCTGTTTCGACAATATTTACTTTCAAAACGCCAATTTTGTACAAATAGCTCATCAAAATTGTAAACCCATTATTGACAAAATGTGCCCAAATTGGTAAGCTCAAACTTCCTGACCAATAATAGAGGTAACCAAACATCGCTCCCAAAAGCATACGAGGAATTAACCCATAAAACTGAAAATGAATAAAACTAAACCAGAACGCAGCCACCCAAATAGCCAAATGTGGGTTGCGCCATTGTTTGAGCAAAATATTTTGTAAAACACCTCGAAAAAGCAACTCTTCACTAATAGCGGCCGTTCCAGCTACCACAATCATCGCAACCAAAAACTGAGGAAAAGACTTAAAGTCAGTAAAATACAAAGTAATTTTTTTGGCAGCCTCTTCACTTTCCTGCATCGACTGCTCCAAGCCTCTCAAGGCACTTGGTAGTTGAATTGACTTATTCCATTCTATAAACAAAGAGTCGAAAGGCATAAAACTTATCACCAATACTAACACCATTACCCAAACGAGAACATTTGGCTGGCGTAAGAACCACTGATTAATTTTAGTTTTTTCGACATATTTCCAAAAAATCAAAGCAGAAAAAATAAATGGAAGAGGAGTGCTAAGCGTTTGTAAAAGCATCATGGCATACCAAGCGTCTGGATAACGATCTGGATTTGCCTGAAAAGTAGCAAATTGAGCCAAAGGCACACCAGTCATAGAAGAGAAAATAGCTAGGCCTATTGCCGAACCAACCGCCAGAAAAACAAGGGTTAATCCAAACAAAATCAAAACTTTAGCAAAGAGGGGTCTGTCAGTTTGTGACGAAAAAGTATCAAATTGTGCCATATTGGTTGTAAATTTACAGCAAAAATGTGAGTTTGATAATTCTAAAAGACTGTTTGTTGTAGGAAATTAGTAAAACCCTGCACAAATAGGCAAGAATTGAATATGGCAAAGATAAGAAATATAGACTTAGGCGAGTTTCCGCTTTTACTTGCCCCGATGGAAGATGTGTCTGATCCTCCTTTCAGAGCGGTTTGTAAAGCCAATGGAGCCGACCTCATGTATACCGAATTTATTTCCTCAGAAGGCTTGATTCGCGATGCGGCGAAGTCTGTACAGAAATTGGATATTTTTGAGTACGAACGCCCTATCGGAATACAACTTTTTGGCTCAGATATAGAAACCATGCGTGCTTGTGGTGAAATTGCCACCAAAGCCAATCCTGATTTGATTGATATTAACTACGGATGCCCCGTAAAACAAGTAGCCTGTAAAGGGGCTGGTGCAGCCTTGTTACAAGATATACCCAAAATGGTGGCTATGACCAAAGCTGTAGTGGAATCTACGCATCTTCCTGTAACTGTCAAAACACGATTGGGTTGGGACGAATCAACCAAAAATATTGAAGAAGTAGCAGAAAGACTTCAAGATATTGGTATCGAAGCCCTCACTGTTCATGGACGTACACGCGTACAGATGTACAAAGGCGAAGCAGATTGGGCTTTGATTGGAAAAATCAAAGAGAACCCTCGTATCAAAATCCCGATATTTGGTAATGGAGATATCGATTCTCCCGAAAAAGCTTTAGCCTACAAAAATCGTTATGGTGTCGACGGTATTATGATTGGACGTGCTTCTATTGGTTATCCGTGGATTTTTAACGAAGTCAAGCATTTTTTGCGTACAGGTGAGCATCTAGCTCCACCTACTATCCAAGACCGAATAGAGGTTTGTAAGCACCATCTTGATTTCAGTATCCGCTGGAAAGGCAATCATGTTGGCATCGTTGAAATGCGCCGCCACTATGCCAATTACTTTAAGGGTATTCCTCATTTCAAAGAATTCAGAATGCGTCTTGTAACTGCCTTTAATTATGACGAAATCTTAGAAATATTAGCGAATGTGCAGACTTTTTATGCTCAAAGAGAGCTTGTAGTCGAATAATTCGGTATAGTTTTTGACTTCTTTCAAAACGAATGAACACTGGTTTTGGCATACGTTTTGAAAGAAGTTGATGGGCAAAATTAGATATAAGTGCTTGGGTTTAGGCTATATACCGTAGGCATTAAGCAAAAAGTCTGATTACTGGACAAATTTGAAGTTACTAGTTCAAGACTTAGTCTTGGACTCA
>NZ_JBMLSD010000068.1:0-7253 GCF_049240685.1 Flectobacillus sp. | reverse complement strand
ATCTTTTTCTAATTCACTTTGTGCCTTTGCTACTTTGTGCCTTTGGCACTTTATTATAAATCACTTTGCCACTTTGTGCCTTTGAACCTTTGCCACTATTAAGCTTCTAATAAAATTTCAGTTATCACCTCTTGAGTTTGTGCCTCTAGAATAAGTTCAGCTAGTTCGCGGAAGCATCCTTCGCCGCCTTTGGCTTCGCAGATATAGTCTACTTGGCTACGCACTTGCTTAAGGGCGTCGGCAGGACAAGCCGTAAAGCCTACGTGCTTCATGATTTCGAGGTCATTGACATCGTCGCCGATATAGGCAATTTGCTCAGGGAGGATATTACGATTCACCAGTATTTGTTGGAGTACCGCCAGTTTATCTTTGATACCCATGTGCAATTCGGTAATCTTGAGTTTTTCGGCACGTTTGCGTACAGAAGGCGAAAGCTCGCCAGTAATGATACCTGTAGCAATTTGTCTATTGCGCAAACGCTCGACACCCATGCCATCACGGATATTGAATTTTTTCAATACCTCACCATTTTCTCCATAATATACCCCTGCATCGGTCAAAACGCCGTCACAGTCGGTAAGGAGCAATTTTATATGTTGTAATTTTTCCATTGAGTAATTTGTGGTTAAGCTTACTTGAACATTGTAGCTATTTCAAAACTCTGCACTCAAAATTCAAAACTCTAAATGCTTGTCCACCCGCCATCGACTACTAGGTTGGCGCCCGTCATATAAGCCGAAGCATCAGAAGCAAGGAATACCAATGCCCCTTGGTAATCGTTAGGCTGAGCCATACGACCAAGTGGCGTTTTATTTGTATAGTTTTTGATAAAAAATTCGTTCTGACCGTTTTCAACACCCCCTGGTGACAGTGTATTCACACGCACACCTTTGTGCCCCCAATAGGCAGCCAAAAAGCGCGTAAAGTTGAGAACAGCACCTTTGGTAGTTGGATAAGATGGAGATTTAAAAAAACTCTGCTCCCCGTTTTCGTCACGGTAAATTTGTTGGTCAGGACCCACCATGCCATAAGTGGATGCGATATTGATAATGCTACCAGCACCCGCCTCAGCCATTACTGAGCCAAATATCTGCGAGCATAAAAAGACCCCAAGAACATTTACTTCAAGTGATTTTCGGAAAGACTCCAACGGATAGTTTTCAAAAGCTGATAACTCTTTTGCCATCAATGGATTTTCGAACATATCGTTGATAGCCGCATTGTTGACTAACACGTCGATTGAGCCATATTTTTCGAGAATAGTCGCTTTGGCTTTCTCCAAACTATTAGGGTTTGTAACATCGAGCTTTAGACCAATATGTTTTTCTCCTAATTGATTAGCCAAACTTTTGGCTTGTAATTCGAGTACGTCGGCTACAACCACATTGGCACCTGCGACAGCGAGCGCCTCGCAGTGTTTTTGTCCAATCAATCCTGTAGCACCTGTAACAATAGCTGTTTTACCTGCCAATGAAAACAATTGGGGCACAGCCAAAGATGGATTCGAGATTAGCTGATTCATGGTTAGGCTTTCTGCAAAGCAGGTTTGATATTGTAGTTTGAGGTTTTTCTAAAAACAGCTTCTAATACTTCTCCACGAATCAATGGCATTGCATCTTTATCAAGAATCGCTTTTTTCATGATTGGCATAACATCACGATACGCAGACAAAGTGTAAGCAATATCCTCGTCGGTATGACTGTAGCACATATTATGAAAACCTGCCCACAGGATACCACGCTTAATCATTTCTTGTTGCATAAGCGTTTTTAGCTCAAGGCCATTGCCAGCTTCTGGACTAAATGTTACCATAGAGCGACATGGATAGCCGATACATTTGGTAAATGCGCCCAAGCCAAACTCCTCTGCAATCTGGTTATATCCTTGTTGTAAAATCGCCCCTTTTTCAGCTAAATACGCTGGTACATTTTTTTCTTGTAATTCACGAATGGTTGCAATACAAGCTGCCAAAGACAAAGTTTCGCCACCGAAAGTTGTGTAGCTAAATACTTCTTTGTTGAAAAGCTCCATAACGTCTGCACGACCCGTCAACAAGGCAATTGGCATTCCATTAGCACAAGCCTTTGAGTAAACCGCTAAGTCTGGTTTTACTTGGAAATATTCTTGTGCACCACCCAAGGCAATACGAAAACCCGTCCACATTTCATCAAAAATCAACAAAGTGCCATTTTCACGACAAGCTTCGGCTAATTCTTGAAGGAAATTGTTTTTAGGTGCTTCAAAAATAAATGGCTCTAAAATCACAGCTGCCACGTCTTCGTCCAAGGCAGCACGAATACCTTCGATGTCGTTGTATTCGAAAGTATAAGTCATATTTTGCGTACTTTCGGGCACACCAGCATTACGACTTGTGATACCGATATACCAATCATGCCAACCATGATAGCCACAACAGAAGATTTTTTCACGACCTGTAAAAGCACGTGATACACGAATAGCCGCCGAACAAACATCTGCTCCCATTTTGGAGATTTTGACTGCTTCAGCGTTTGGAATAATGTCTTGAATCAGTTCTGAAAGCTCAACTTCTAAAGGATGCGTCAGAGAAAACGAAATTCCGTCAGCTAATTGGCTTTGGATGGCCTCATCGACTGCTGGGTAGCAATATCCTAAAGATACTGGACCAATTGCGGCGTTATAGTCGATATACTCGTTGCCATCGACATCCCAAACGTGTGAGCCTTTTCCTTTTACCAAATACTTTGGTGCAACACCTTTGGTAAATTGACCTGGCCCTTTAGCAAGGGTCTGAGTAATAGGTTTTTGAACAGCCAAAGCCCGTTCATATAAAATATCCGAAATAGTAATATTAGGATAATGGTCGTTAAATTTTACTCCGTTTGGCATGACAATGAATTAATGGTGATTCTCGAAATGCAATGTTGTATATAGTTCGGCTTTAGGCTGTAAGCTGTATGCATTAGGCAAGAGGTCTTTATAATTTCATATAAAACTCCTTTTTTCTTTAGCCTAAAAGACCTTGCGTGCAACGTCTCTACAAGTGGGGATTATTCTGCAAATTCAGACGCTATGATATGAGGCTGAATGGATTCAGTATGATAGCCCAAAATACGTTCTGCTATTTGTTTTCCTGTAAATCCTTCGTATTCTAGCACCTCTTGCAAGCGTGCTGGTTTGAACCATTTCTCGAATAGTGCAATAGGTAAAACAGGTGCTTGTATCTGTTTTTTCAAGAAAATTTCTGCAACAATAGAATACAAACCTCCTGTAACAAAATGGTCTTCGATGGTTACTAACAAATCTGTTTTTTGCGTTAAATCTACCAGATAAGCTTCATCGATTGGCTTGAGACTACGAAGATTTACGATACCCACAGACTTGCCTTCAGCTCTAAGAATTTCGGCGGCGATAAGCGTTTGCTCAAGCATAAAACCGTAAGTCAGCAAGGTAACATCTGTACCTTCAGCAATAACTTCAGCTTTGCCAATTTCAAAGTGTTTTTGATGTTGAAAAGAGGTAGGACGGTGACAAATACGAATATAAGCTGGATGTTTAGAGGCAAGAATTTCGGGTAACATTATGGCCAAATCTTGCTCAT
This sequence comes from Flectobacillus sp., assembly GCF_049240685.1. NCBI lineage: Bacteria > Pseudomonadati > Bacteroidota > Cytophagia > Cytophagales > Flectobacillaceae > Flectobacillus > Flectobacillus sp. Next base: position 3,673 of record NZ_JBMLSD010000068.1, on the reverse strand, counting down.
TGGCTGGTGCAAAAACTTGCATATTTGGAATTCCTCGCATGAGAGATACATCCTCTACAGCTTGGTGTGTGGGACCGTTGCCATCAGATAAAAAACCTGGAATAAAGGCGCTCAACTTGATAGGTAAATTGGGGATTCCTGCATCGGTGCGAACAAACTCAAACGCACGCATCGAAAGAAAAGACGCCAATGCGTGTAATACAGGCACTCTTCCACGTAATGCCAACCCTGCGGCGGCACCTACCATACATTGTTCGGTAATTCCTGTATCGATAAATCTTTTACCTAAAACTGGAGGCAAATTACGAATCAAAGCACGGTTTTCGGCTGTCATGACCACGATACGCTCGTCGTCGATGGCTATATTTTTTAGTAGTTCTTCGTACATAAATTCAATTAGTTAATTGTGAATGAGCGAGTTGTGAATTAATAACAGAAAACTCAGCCACTCAATAAGACGTTGCGATGCAACGTCTCTGCGATCTATCTTACCACAAGGGTTTCTGAATCAATTTGAGCCTTTTGTTGCCCGTGGAGTTCTTGTAAGAGTTGTTCAATTTCTACAGTCGAAAAATTGCAAAACCAACGGTCAGCACGAGCTTCGATACTTGGTAAACCTTTTCCTCGAACTGTATCGGCTATTATTACACTTGGTTTATGTTTTTTGTATGGCAAGTCTGCAAATGCTTCTTCCAAATCCAAGAAATTATGTCCATCAATGCGACATACTTCCCAACCAAAAGCCTCAAATTTATCTACTAAAGGCTCTAGTGGAATAAGGTCTTCTGTGGCCATATTGGCTTGGAAATTGTTGCGATCCACCACAAAAATAAGGTTGTCTAATTTGTGCGCGTGTGCCACCATAACTGCCTCCCAAACCGAACCTTCATTAAGCTCGCCATCACCCAAGATACATACCACGCGATTTTGAGAATCACTAATTTTCAAGTCCATTGCCACACCCACTGATACCGCTGGCAAATGTCCCAAAGAACCCGAATGAAACTCAATACCAGGGATTTGGGTATTGGGATGCCAATAGATATGGTCGTTGGTTGATAAGTGGTTTTGCAGTCTCTCTGCTTCTAAAACACCCATTTCGACCAACGTACCATAAAGTGCTGGCACATCGTGCCCTTTCGACAAAAACAAATAGTCTCTGTCGGGGTCATCCAAGTTAGTAGAGTTTAAGTTGAGGAATTCTGTGTAGAGGTAAACGATTAAATCGGTTGCTGAAAGCGATGCACCCACAAAACAGCCTCCGTCAGTCGAAAGCTTGATGATATGCTCACGAACTCGTAAAGCCGTTTGCTCCAATTTCTTTAATTTTACTTCGTTCATGGGTAGTTTATTGAGTGAGTTTCGATTGAATGAATGAGTGATTTTTCAATCTAATTACACTTTTTTATTTTTAAAGGATAGACGTTCTACGTTGCGTCTTGTACCAAGAATTCTAATAAAAAAAGACTTATTTTTCCAACAATCATTATTACTTATGATTCATTGGAATTTGATAGTTTTGGGGAAGGCACCAGACCCTGTGCTTCTACCTGAACCGTCATAGAAGCGTCGATGGTTTTTAGCTCGTCCAAATGGTTTCGATACCAATTGACACCTGCCCACTGAGCGTTAATAGCCATAATTTCAGGCTTTTGCGCCAATAAATTTAAAATATCTTCCAAAGAGAACTCAGGCTTGAGAGGATATAGCTCTTCAAAAATCCGCTTAATAAATTGGTAGTCTTCATGATAATCTATGGTAAATCTGTGTGACATTGAATAATCCAAACCTGTTTCCCAAAGTACATTGCCTAGTTTGAACTTCTCTGGATTTTCCCAGAAATAAGGCGTTGTATGCTCTAGTTCCAAAGGCCGAACTGCCTCCTCCCAAGCTTTGGTTAGGGCTTTAAAACTCATAATCTCTACATCGTTGCCATCGGGATAAGTAGCAGGATGTAAGTTACTTATATAATCATATTTGTCGGGTGCTGACAAGTACACATCTAATACTTTATCCACAATACGAGGGTCGATAAGTGGACAATCTGATGGTATTTTAAGAACAACGTCTGCTTCGGTCAAATGCCCTACTTGCCAATGCCTGTCGAGTAAATCATTAAGACTTCCTCTGTAACAATCTATTTGATATTTTTTACAAAAACGCTCAATGACATCGTCATGTGTATGATCAGAAGTTGCAATAACGATATGTGATATACGCTTTACCATTCGAAGGCGCTCTATCATGCGGTAAAGTAGGGGCTCTTCCAAGATAGGAAGCATTACTTTACCTGGCAATCGGCTCGAACTCATGCGAGCTTGTACGACGATGGTGATAACTGGCGTTTGACTCATGCGATTTCGCAAAGACTAGGTTTAATAATGGGTGTTGCGTGGTATTGGTACTGTTTGGTAAAGTCTTCTTTTTTACCATTAAATTCCAAAAAGTCACGGCATACACGAGCAATATTTTGAGCAGAAGTACCTCCATTCTGAATTGGCGCTAATCTTTTTAGGTCCTCCACATCAAAATAAGAATGTACTTTTTTCCCCAAGGCAATACCCACATATACAAGCGTCGAATACTGTGTAATCAATTCGTCGCAATTGGCAATCATGTGATTTACATTGCCATTAGTGTAAATAAAAGTACCTTCGGGCGTATTTTCTTTGATTTCGGCAATGGCTCTTTCAAAAATCTCGTTGGGATGTAGCTTAAACACCAATGGTCGTCCGTTGGCGATTTCAACACAACGTTTGATAAAGCCTACTCTATCGTCTGGTCGGTAACATTCGCGAATATCAGAAGTAGTTACCAACACATAGTTTTTCATATCGAGGGTGTTATCCACAAACTTTTCACAATTATCAAAATTAGGCATACCTGTGACCATAATTTTGTGAGCTTGGGTTCCCATGTCAGAAAAATATCCTTTGTAGCCTTCCGATGCAGCACAATACACATCGCAAATATTGGAAGTTCCGTTCAGGGATGTTCCTATAGCTAAGTAAGGAGGCAGATGTAATTTTTTGACCCATTTGCTAATAGTGGTGCATTCATCTATCATACCTTCTTGCACCCACAAAGTTTTGGTTTGAAGCATTCTGTCAGGAATAATCAAATCCGAACAATAGACTACCAAATCGTAGCGATTTTTTTGTGCTTTGTAGTCCATCTGCAAACCGTGCTCAGCGCAATAGGTCTCCGAATTGCGACGAAACTGCCCAGCCAGCACCGTGCGGTCGGCCCAAGTGGTATTTTCGATTACCCAGTTCACCAAGGGCGAGTCGGCAAAAATCTGACTAAACCAACAATCATACTCAGGCAATTGCTGAGCGATTTGGTGCATCTGCGAGGTTTGATTAATCGACCCTGTGATAAACAGTATTTTCTTTGGTATATGCATCCGCTATTGATAAGCTTAGTGAGTCCAGAATTCTAGTAATATCTAGCGTTTTCTGTGATGTAAAAGTAGAGAATTATTATTACCCAAATATTATGAATAGGTTACGAATTATTGAGTTAACAATTTGATAATAAAGGAAGTGCAACCCAAAAACAAACCTTAGGTTATTGTTGGGCAAAACGAAAAGTTTTATTCAGCTGAATTTTGTAAATACAGTTTTAAACTGTTAAAAAAATGAGTCCAAGACTAAGTCTTGAACTAGTAAAT
>NZ_JBMLSD010000067.1:2838-4199 GCF_049240685.1 Flectobacillus sp. | reverse complement strand
TATTTTCTTCTCTCTTTTAAATCTGCTTCGATGGTTAGTTCCATTTTTTTATCAATCATATATCCCAAAAGTAAGGTGGCTCCAACAATAAATAATCCTCCAGGAATCACACTTACAAGCAATTTTATTCCATTAATAGCGCTTTCGGTTTGTTGTAAAGCATCAGCATTATAGCCAAAAATGCTCAGCATCCAAGTCGAGATAGCTCCTCCGACACTCAAGCCGACCTTCAAGCCAAAAATCATGGCGGAGAAAATAATGGCAGTCGCACGACGGTTGTTTTTCCATTCACTATAATCGGCTACATCGGCAATCATTGCCCATAACAAAGGAATAGTTACGCCATACAATAAGCCATGTAAAGTTTGAATCACAAAAACAGCTGAGACGGATTCATTGGATAAGACATAAATCAATAATAAACAGAGTGCCGAAAGGCATAAAAATGAGGCAAAAATATTACGCTTACCAAATTTATCAGCTAATGGTTTTGAGAAGAAAATACCCACAATCATCGCAATCGTACTTGATGCATTAATAATACTGGAGGTCGCATAAGGTGCGCTATTTGATTGACTAAATTCAGAGAAAGCTTCTGCGCCAAAAATTTCACTCAATTGTTTTATCCACGAAGGAAAGCCTACATTTTCTAAAAATGCAACCTGACTATTTTCGGTTAAATAATATCTAAAGAAATAGATGTTCATGCCACCTTTTAAGGCCAATGTGATGAATACCAATACAGTAAGCGCTAACATGATAATCCAAGGGCGGTTGTTAATCAAATCATTTAAGTCTTCGGCAATTGGAGTTTTTTGGGTTACATCTGGAACAATTCTTTCTCTTGTGGTAAAAAATGTTACTAAAAAACAAAGTACTCCAGTAATAGCGAAAATCAACATTACTTTTTCAAAGCCTACCGCTTTGTCACCATGCCCAACCGCAATAGCAGCAGGAAGCAAAATTACTTGAATGATAAATTGTGCTAACATTACCGCCACAAAACGATACGAAGAAAGGCTATTTCGCTCCTTCATATCTCCAGTCATTACACCACTCAAAGCAGAATAGGGCAAATTATTAGCGGAGTAAATAACCACCAAAAAAATATAGGTAATTAACGCATACAAAAACTTCCCTGAATCGCCTAAATCGGGCGTCGAGAATGCCAACAGTGCCATTACCCCAAAAGGAATAGCAGTCCACAACACCCACGGGCGAAATTTTCCCCAACGGGTAACTGTACGGTCGGCAATCGCGCCCATCGCCAAATTGAAGATTGCGCCAACGATACCTCCCGTTAGCATCACCAAACTTGCTTTGGAGGCAGGTATTTTATAAATGTCTGTATAAAAAAAGGC
>NZ_JBMLSD010000067.1:0-2738 GCF_049240685.1 Flectobacillus sp. | reverse complement strand
GAGGCACAGAGGCACAGAGGCACAGAGGCACAGAGGCACAGAGGCACAGAGTGAAATTTATTTCTTGTTGAGTTGGTTCATTTTAATCGTCTAATTTTCAATTATTTATTCAGTATTTTCAATTGATTGAAATTATGTTATACCTAGTTCGGGACTTTGTCTCGGACTGGAGTTTGCTTCAGTTTTTTAACCGTTTTAAAAACCTAGCCCAAGACTAAGTCTTGAACTAGGAAAGTATTGACAATCAATTTCCTAAATAAGTCTTTGGTGTGTTTCCAAAGTCTAGGGTAATTTTTTGCAAAACTACGCCTGAGCTAATCATCCAATACTTGATGATATGTTTGCCTGCTTTTGCAATTGTGTGCTTGGTCGTTTTGATATTGATATTTTCGGCAGCCCACTGATTCCAAATGCCTTTATCGCTTGTTTTATCTTCTTTGTTAAGACTCACAATTTGTGGTGTTTCATCGTCTATCGAAATCGCATATTGCAGCCCTTCTGGCATTGCATGGAAATTTAATGTTGGTGAGAAGTAAGCCTTTACAGTTGCTTCTCCTGCTTCTGTAGTTTCTATCTCATATTCTACATGTGGAGAAGTTACACTCACATTTTGCGATTTGGCTGTTACAGGAAAGGTTGTAATAGCCGAACCTGTACGCCCATGATCAGGCAAAATTTTCCAAGTAATCTCTTTTGTATGAATCAATTTTGTAAAACGATCTGCCTCAATAGCAATTCCTTTATTTGCCTTCACATTATTCTCTAAAGGTTTTTCTGGCAAAGCCTCAGAGGGATTGAGGTATTTTACTTCTGGCATTTTTTGTTTTTCAGGCTGTTGCCAATAGGTATATCCAATATGGGTTTGACTCATCAAATGATTCCATTTACCCTGATTCAATTGATGATATTCGTTGGTAATCAATGAATCTTTGGCAAACAATTCTTTTACCTTATCGGCATATTGATTTGCTTTAATGGATTTTTCTGAAAAAGCTTTTTTATTTAATGCCACCTGAAAATACATTTCATAAAGGTTTGCACAAGCCTTAATCGGGTGCAAAACCAATTGAAAATAGGCATCTTGATACGACTGAGGGAGTTTACTTTTCACCACCTCCGCACGAGACAATAAATGTTGGTATTCTTGATTGACTTCTGCCCATTCGCCAGTTTCCAAAGAATAAGTTCTATCGTCCAATAATTCTGGTTTGCGACGAGCATTATACTTGGTATATAAGCTCAAAAGTTCGGCAATCTCTTGGGCATTTTCCTTACCAAACTGTTGAGTAGCCCAACTTTTTGCATATTTGGTCAAATCATTTTCCTGTATTTTTTCAGGATTCCAAGCGTAGTCTAAAAAGAAAGAAATAGGATATTCCATTGGCTTGAGGTCGCCAACATTCACAATCCAGATATTTTTGGCTTGATGTTCCCAAGCCAAATGCATTTGCTCCCAAATACGTGGAATAGCATTGGTATTCAGCCATTTGTAATTACGAGGGCCGCCCACATAATCAAAGTGATAATAAATGCCATAGCCACCTTTTCGGGGTGCATCAGTCAGTTTTGGTAGTTTGCGCAAATTTCCCCAGTTATCATCACAAAATAGCAATGTCACATCATCAGGAACTCGCATACCTTTGTCATAATACTCCTGAACCTCTTTATAAATCGCCCAAAGCTGCGGGGTTTCCTCCGCTGGTTTACCAGTAGCATCGGCAATGATAGTACGCTGGTCTGCCACAATTTTTTCCAACAAAGCCGTAGCCGTTTCTCTCGACATCGGTTCGTCGCCATCCCCACGCATACCTATACTTACAATTTTCTCGTTCCATGCCCGCTTCATTCCCTCCTTCCAAAATGACCTTAATTTCTCTGCATTCGCTTCATAATTCCATGGTCCTGAGCCAAATCTACGCCATTCATCGTGCGCACGCATCAATGGCTCGTGGTGTGAAGTTCCAATTACAATACCATACTTATCTGCCGTTTTGATATTTAAAGAGTCATCAGCATAAAAAGCATTTCCCCACATGGCTGTCCAGATATAGTTGGCTTTCAAACGCAATAAAAGTTCGAATACTTTTTCATAAAAACGATGGTTAAATCCTCCAAATTTTTCTTTTGTCCAACCTGAAAGTGCAGGAGCTTCATCGTTTAAGAAAATGCCTCTATACTTTACTTTTGGGGCATCTGTTTGGATAAATTTTGTATTGAAATACAATTCCTTTTGCTTCAGTACTGGTACATCTGCCCACCAATTCCAAGGAGAAATACCCATTTGTTTAGATAATTCAAAAACGGCATACGCCACACCACGGCGGTCGTTTCCTGCCAATACCAGCGCGTTCGCTATTCCCTTTTGTGGGTCTTGTATAGTCTGAACCAAACTTCCCTCCCATTGCTGGGCAGTAGAATTAGGCTTAAGTAACTTTTTGGCAATAATTGTTTTTAGAAAAGTAGAATTTTCAAAAGTACCAATAACGATAGCGTTAGTCTTGATAGTTTTAAATTCAAAAACGATTTCAAGTTTTTTTCCTGTAACAGCCTCTATATCTTTTTGTAACAAAGAAGCCGAGGTTTTTACTAATTCTGTCTCTGAGTCATCTACATAGATAACCGACCGTGTAAGCGGAAAACCAGATTTTGCTACAAACATATTTTGCGCAAAACTTAGCTTGGTAAAAACACACAAACTTATTCCTAAAAGCCATTTAACAATATTTGACATCATGTTT
>NZ_JBMLSD010000066.1:310-16741 GCF_049240685.1 Flectobacillus sp. | reverse complement strand
TATAAATATTAGTACAAAATAAAAATTAAGATTGTGCTATGGGCTTTCAGGTATCAGCTTTCGGCGGTGGGCTTTGGAAAAAAGCATGGCTGTGGTTATTAAAAAACATTTTAACACTCTTTGCCTAGTGCCTATTGCCTAAACTCATAAATTAAATCTTATTCTGCACGATTACTTATCTATGAATAAAAATTTACGAAATACTTAATCATAGATACATGGGATTGTTGAATTCAATGATATTGACAGGAAGGTAAAAAGAAGGGTTGCACTGTTTGTTAAAAATTCTTAAAATGTAGATCTCGTATTGAAGAATTTGGTCATGTGACTTAAGTGAATTGATTGTATCTTAACAGTAGAGACGCAATGATTGCGTCTTAAGCCGAGTCATATCTAGCATAGTAATATCAAAAAGGGGGCAGAAAGTATTTTCTGCCCCTTTTTTAAACTTAGAGATTCCCCCTAGCTTCACATTTCATACTTAGCTAAAATACTGCCCAGTGGTTGTAGCTAGCAAGTCCGCTAAAGATATATCTTCTTGTTTGATAAAACCTGTTTGTGGGAGTTTGCCATCTGCTACCAATTCTACTACCGCCACAATCGAAGCTGCTGTAGTCCATGAAATCGCTCGCCAATGTTTCCCATCAATCTTGATTGGTGAATAGGCACGATAAAACTCTTCACGCTCGATGCGGTCGTTTTTCCAGCCTTCCACTACGGCATAAACATATACCACATCTTCCTGAACAGGAGGTTTTGCTTCTGTAAGAATTTCTTCTATCAACTCACGACGGTCTTTCAAGATTAATTCATACAATAAAAAACGCATCAACTTACCATGCCCAGGATAGCGAATGGTTTTGTAATTAAGCGTGTCTACCTTCCCTTCATAAGTTTCGCACATCGTTCCCAAACCACCCGAAGTACTGAAAGCTTCAAATTCCATACCTTCGATATTGATGGTTTCGAGGCCATCGAGCGCAGGCACAAGCTTGACTTTACCATTATGAATTACCTCACAGTCATTGATATACTCATTGATTACGCCAGCAGGCGACCAAGTAAACGAATAACCCAATAAGCCATTAGGATATTTGGGCAAAGCACCAACTCGTAGCTCAATATCTCTCAAACGAGTAAAGCGATTGGCTAAGTCTGCCCCGACAATTCCGATAAAACCAGGCGCCAAACCGCACTGCGGTGCCAACACTGCACGACTTCCACGGGCTGCCATTTCACGAATAGCAGTTGTAGTAGGAACATCCTCGGTCAAGTCAAAATAATGTTTGCCAGTCTGATAGGCAGTTTCGGCTATGGCCAAATTCAGATTGTAAGGCATACAAGATACCACTGCATCAAAATCTGGTATCAATTTTTCGAGCAATGCACGGTCTGTCACATCCCCTTTGAGTGTTGGAAAACCAACTTCTGTAGCTGGACTATTTTTATCGAGACCAGTCACCTCAAATCTTTTGGAAAGTAAAACCCCTACCAAGGAGCCCACTTTTCCCATTCCAATTACAAGTATTTTTTTCATAATAAATTAATGTTTAAAAGAGGGATCAGGGGAAAGGCAAAGAGGGGTTAGTGGGATTAGTGATGAGTTGTGAATGATGAATTGTGAATGTAAATTTTAGATTACTAACACTTTTATCAAGGAAATCAAGACGAAAAGCATTGCGCCTCTACTATCCCCTGACCCCTCTACCCTAATGCCTAAACCACTTTGTACCTGTTCCCTAAATAAAAAACTCTCCCCTAACCCCTCTCCCCTAATGCCTAAAAAACTATCTCTTCGTCATCTCAAAAAGATTCGTAGCCTGTTCTCCCAAAAAGCCGTCAAACCAAACTTGTTGACCATCTTGTTCGATATAGTTACGCTCAGCTAATTCGTAGTACGCATACGACCATTGCAATTGCCCTTCGCTTCCATCCTCTTCTATCACAGGACAAAGTTCGTCAACTGCTTGGGTCGAACTCTGACGAAGTTTGCTTCCCTTAGCACCTTCAATAGCAGGTTTGATTGGGATACCTGCATCTTCCAGCGCTTTCATGGTTGACTCAATATCATCCCATCCTTCTACTTTTTGATAATTGATATAAGCCGTAAAGTGGTTTACCGAATTGCCGTGCAACAAAGTCCACGCTGCAAACTGAGATACTTTATTTACCTCGAGAATGGTGCTTCTTTTGGCTGGCTTCCAAGGACGACCAAAGAATTTAACTAATGCCGCCACCAAAACTTCAGCTTTGTCATCGGATAACTCTTTGCTTTCGGCAAGTTCAGCCAGATAGTTCCGTGCTTCTCCAGCAAGAGCATCTTCGCCAGAAGCAACTGCCTCATTAATCAGTGCTTGGGTATCTGATGGCAATTCTGCTACTTCAAGCTGGGTAACAAAGAATTTCGGAAAATTGATATTGGTTGGATGTTGATAATGAAATGAATTCAAATGTTTTGAAGGAAAAGAATAGGGTGCAATTTTTACATAACCCAAACTTTCTAATACTTCTGAAATAGCTACAATTCCTGCTTTTTGCTCTCCTGTAAAAGTATTAAATGTACGGAATGCACAGTGGTCATTTACTACCTGACCACCTTTTGCCAAAACCATGTCGGCATACGCATGCGCATAACTTACCCGTTGGCAGTAATTTTGCCAAAGCTGTTCCATCAAAGATTGGGTTATCGCTTCTTGATTTTTCATAAATGCTTAATTAGTTAATAGTTTATTAGTTTGTTATCAAATATTGGAAAAAGACTAGAAAGAGTTTCGCCTGTTTTTATCCAATACTTTCCCATTTAAAAATCAAATTTTATTCCTTGTGCCAAAGGCAAAGTTGTGCCATAGTTAATGGTATTGGTTTGGCGGCGCATATAGGATTTCCATGCATCCGAGCCTGATTCTCTTCCTCCACCTGTTTCTTTTTCACCACCAAAAGCCCCTCCAATCTCTGCGCCTGACGTACCAATATTGACATTGGCAATACCACAATCTGAGCCATTAGCTGAAAGAAATTGTTCGGCCTCACGAAGATTTAGGGTAAAAATGGCTGATGAAAGTCCTTGTGGTACATTGTTCTGAATCGCAATAGCCTCATCTATAGTGCTGTACGATAATAAGTAGAGAATAGGCGCAAATGTTTCGTGCTGCACTATAGCAAAATCGGGTTTGGCCTCGGCGATACATGGACGCACATAACACTCTGATTCAAAGCCTGCACCTTCCAAAACCTCTGCATCGATGAGCATTTTTCCGCCTTGTTCTACGACTTGCACCGCGGCAGACAAATAGGCTTTCACAGCATCTTTATCAATCAGCGGGCCTACGTGATTGTTAGCATCAAGTGGATTTCCAATTCGTAATTGGGCATAAGCTTTAACCAATCGTTCTTTTACTTGTTGATAAATAGAATCATGAATAATCAAACGACGTGTGCTTGTACAACGCTGTCCAGCGGTACCCACAGCACCAAATACCACAGCAGGAATTGCAATGTTTAAATCAGCATTTTCGGTAATGATAATGGCATTATTTCCGCCTAACTCCAGAAGACATTTGCCAAAACGTTCCGCCACTTTAGTTCCCACAGCACGCCCCATGCGAGTAGAGCCTGTTGCTGAAATCAAGGCTACACGTTTGTCCGAAACCAACCAATCTCCTACCTGAGCCTTGCCTGTAATAATCGAAGATAATCCTTCAGGAAGATGATTTTGACGTAATACCTCCGAAATAATATGCTGACAAGCGATAGCAGTCAGAGGCGTTTTTTCAGAAGGTTTCCAAATACAAACATTGCCACAAACCCATGCCAACATGGCATTCCATGACCAAACAGCTACAGGGAAGTTAAAAGCAGAGATAATTCCTACAATCCCAAGTGGATGCCATTGCTCATACATACGATGTGAGGGGCGCTCGGAATGCATGGTCAGCCCATACAACTGACGAGAAAGTCCAACGGCAAAATCGCAGATGTCGATAATTTCTTGAACTTCGCCCAAGCCTTCTTGAAGACTTTTGCCCATCTCGTAAGAAACTAATTTCCCCAAATTTTCTTTGTGCTTGCGAAAAGCCTCTCCCATTTGGCGTACAATTTCGCCACGCTTTGGGGCTGGGATATTACGCCATTCAATAGCGGCATTTTGTGCTTTGCTCAAAACCAACTCATAGTCTTCTTGAGTAGTCTGATATACTTGGGCTATCAGTTCGGCATCAACAGGTGAAAAAGAATCAATCACTGTATCGCCCGACGACCATGATTTGAGTCCTGTGCTTGTACCGTGATTCAACTGGGCAATACCCAGCGACTTGAGTAATTCATGCATAGTTTACAATAGTTTGTTGTAAAAGGGCAATAGCATTCAGCCCCAATTTTTCATTAGGATATAATAAAGATTGTCAAATGATTGACAGGAATGTCGTTGAATTGAATTTTTCGAAATCTAGGGGCTATTATTCAAATTTCCAAACATTTTTAACCAGATTGAACGCTAAATGATATACGCAACAAAAGTAGAAAAATATTACTTTTCTAAGTCTAAAAAATTTTAGGCTATCCTAAAATTTGGAAGTATGGTATTTAACTCAGATGAAAATTATCTTTGTAGCACGAAAAAAAATTAAAAAAAATATGCAAATATCTTATCGACACGGAACCGTAGAAGACATTTTAAGCGTATCCGCGGCTATCCCTGAGTTTGAAAATCTGTATGCCAAGGATGTTTACCAAGAACGTTTTGAGCATTCGCCCAAACACCTCATCCTTGTGGCTTATGACGAAGACATACCTGTTGGCTTCAAAGCTGGCTATCAAAAGACGAATGATGGTTCATTTTACAGTTGGATGGGTGCTGTTTTGCCAGCCTATCGAAAACAAAAAATTGCCAAGAATTTAGCAGATCAAATGGAAGATTGGGCCAAAAAAGAAGGGTATTCGAGCATTATCTTCAAAACTAGAAACTATTTGAAAGCCATGCAGATTTTTGGTATTTCTAATGGTTTTCATATAATAGATTTTGAAAAACGTGAGCCCATCGAGCAAAGTCGAATTTTATTACAGAAGTTTTTATGAAGCGGTATTTTAATGATAAGTTAGTGGGCAAAGTAAAACTTAATTATTGAGCTTTCGGCTCTCAGCCATGGTCTTTGGGCAAAAATATATCTTTGATTATTAAAAAATATTTTAAAACGATTTGCCTTTCAGCCAATGCAAACAACTGATAATCAAGACACAAACTATCAATCTGCTTCTTTTTTAAAAATACTTGAAAAAATATTTCAACCGCCCTGCAACTTTCCTCTATCAAGCTGCATCTTATGGATAAATAAGCTAACCACTCATCCAAACAGATTACCATTCATCCTGTTTTCTGGAATAAAAACAGTACTATGTATTGCATAATACTATACAAAACCTATAACTTTGAATTGTAATTAAAAATCGCCTTGAGCGACTAACGATTCAAAGCACAAAAAAACTTACAAGTCACATGAAAAAGCTCATAGTATTGACCTCTTTTGTAATTGCAACTTCGGTTAATTTCGAGTCGTTAGCTATTGGATTTCCACACAATCTTTTGGCACCTAAAAAGACTGAAAAAAAGGTCGCCAAAGAATCAAAAACAAAGCCTAGCCTTTCTGTTGCCAAGCTGAAAGAAAAAAGTAAACTCGTAGCTATGGGAGCTACTATCCTAGGCGCTATGTTACAACAAAATAAAGGTTAATTTTTATAAAGAAGATTTTAGATAAGTCTTATTGCTTTGGTGTAAATACCCTATTTCACCAAAATCGCTATGGCTTTTCGTCAAGATATTGCGCCCATATTCGAACCTATTTGAATGTTTGGGGGCTTAAGATTTTAAATTTAGTTTTGGTTTAAGGATTCTTTTGTAGCGACTTCTCATAGAGGCCGCTACATTTGTTATGATGGCTTTGAGCTTTCGGCATTCGGGTCTTGGGTTTCAACCTAATTTGTGTTCATTAATTAATGCCTCTGATAACTAATATACTATTAACTAATAACCTCCTTTTACAGCTTAAATCCTTCTATATATTTCACAATCTCGTCCTCCTGTTTTGGGTCAAACCATTGGAAATCATCTTGATTACGAAACCAAGTCAATTGGCGCTTAGCATAACGACGAGTATTTCTTTTAAGCAAACGCACCATTTCCTCTCGGTCATATTGTCCATCCCAATGCTCATATATTTCTTTATAGCCCACTGTTTTTAAGGCATAGTGTTCTCGGAATGGTAATGCGCTTCTTGCCTCCTCCTCTAGTCCTTGGGCCAACATCAAATCCATTCTTAAGTCAATACGAGCGTATAATTCTTCCCGTGGTCGTTCAAGAGCAATTTTAATGCATTCAAAGGGTCTTTCCTTTTTTTGTTTTTTCCGAAAAGCCGAAAAAGGCTGTCCCGTAGCCAAGCAAACTTCCAAAGCTCTCACAATTCGTTGTGGATTCTGTTGATCTACTTCTTCAAAATAAACGGGGTCAAGTTCTCGGAGTTGAGTGGTCAAACTATCCAGTCCTTCGGTTTCCAAACGTGCCATTAAGGACTCACGTAGCTCCAAATCTGCTTCGGGCATTTCGTCGAGTCCATCGGTTACGATTTTGATAAACATCCCCGACCCACCTGTCAAAATGGCTACATCTTTACGCGTAAATATTTCGTCTAACACTGCCAAACAATCACGTTCGTAGTCGCCTACGGAGTAATAATCAGCAATGCTATGAGAGTCGATAAAGTGGTGTTTTACTCCTTGCATTTCCTCAGCCGTAGGCTTGGCTGTACCAATTGCCAATTCTTGATAAAACTGACGAGAATCTGCCGAAACCACTTCTGTATCGAAGTATTTGGCAAGCTTGACACATAAGTCTGTTTTGCCAACGGCGGTTGGACCAGCAATGATAATTAAGTATTTTGACGAATTTGACATACTACAAATTTACACAAAACATTTAGTGATTTACGATTGAGAGAATGAGTGATTATTTTAAATTTTTATTCTTGTTGAAGAAACGTAACACATTTTACGTCTTCAACCATGCTATATCAAGCATTATAAAACCAAAAAGCGGTCGAAAAAATAATTTTCGACCGCTTTTTGATAAAATTATGAGAATCATTCTAGTAAAATCGGGATTGCTTGAATAGAATTGATACGTTTTGATTACGAATAATTTATCTCATCAATCTATCAAACCTAATCCTGCAAGATTGTATCTAGGTTATTTTTACATAAGTTAGTCCGCAAAATAAAATTTAATTTTTGTGCTTTCGGCTTTCAGGTATGAGCATTCGGCAAAAACATATCTAGCCTTACTAAAAAACATGTTAACACTCTTTGCCTTGTGCCTATTGCCTAAACACATAACTTAAATCTAATTCTGCACAATTACTTAAGTTAGTCCGCAAAATAAAATTTAATTTTTCGGCTTTCGGCTTTCAGGTATGGGCATTCGGCAAAAACATATCTAGCCTTACTAAAAAACATGTTAACACTCTTTGCCTTGTGCCTGTTACCTGTTTCCTAAAACACATAACTTAAATCTAATTCAGCATTCATGCTTCATAACTACCAGAATACTGTGTAAAGAACCACAAGAATACCGACAATTACCGTTGCACCAACCGCAAATGCTGTGTTTGTTTTGAACATAGAAGCATCAATCTGCAAGGCTTTTTCACCGCTCTTGGTTGATGAATCTGCCAAACCTAATACTACCATCATCAACACACAGATTAAGAATGTTAATCCCATACGGTCAAGGAATGGAATAATATGGTGTCCTTCGCCATCTAAGAATGATGAATAAAACACAGTATCATACATACCAGTCATTTCTGGCAAATCTTTCAAAATCAATGAAATGACTACTGAACCAATCGTTGCTGCCATCGCACCGGCCGAGTTGGCACGTTTCCAGAAGAAACCTAACAAGAATACAGCAAAGATACCTGGAGATACATAACCCGTCATTTCTTGGATAAAGTCAAAACCACCTTTTTTATCGATACCCAAATATGGAGAAATCAAAATTGCCAGTACCATTGCTACCACAATTACAATACGACCTGTTTTTACCAATTGTTCTTCTGAAGCATCCTTTTTAAAGAATTTTTGATAAATATCTAGGGTAAAAATCGTCGAGATAGAGTTTGCTTTACCAGCCAAAGATGCTACGATAGCCGCTGTCAAGGCTGCAAAAGATAGACCTTTCAAACCTGGCGTCAACAAGTTCAATAATACTGGGTAAGCGTGGTCAGCATTTACTGTACCATCTGCGCCAAGCATTTCTTGTTGGAACATACCGTTTGCGTGCAATACGTAAGCCGCAATACCCGGCAATACTACGATGATTGGCATCAATAATTTTAAGAAACCTGCAAACAACAAACCTTCACGAGCTACTGGTAACGAAGCACCCAAAGCACGCTGTGTAATATACTGGTTACATCCCCAATAGTTCAAGTTTACAATCCACATACCACCTACCAATACGGTCAAACCTGGCAAAGAAGTAAAGTTTGGATTATCTCTTTTCAAAATCATGTGGAAATGGTCATCTGCCTTATTGAAAATATGGCTTAAACCTTCCATTGCACCTTGTGAACCAAACTGATCTGACACCAAAGTCAAAGCCAAGTACGTAGTACACAAACCACCCAAAATCAAGAAGAATACCTGAATTACGTCTGTAAAACCAATTACTTTCATACCACCCAAAGTGATGATTACCGCAAAAATGGCTAATCCCCACATACACAAGGTAAAGTCAAGACCTGAGATAGTCGAAACCGCCAATGCACCAAGATATAGGATAGAAGTAAGGTTTACTACAACATATAAAATCAACCAGAAAACAGCCATAATCGTACTCACGGTAGAGTTATAGCGCTGTTTCAGGAATTGTGGCATTGTAAAAATTTTGTTCTTCAAGTAAATCGGCATAAAGAATACCGCCACGATAATAAGCGTAGCAGCTGCCATCCACTCATACGTCGAAATTGCCAAACCCATTTTGTAGCCGTTACCAGCCATTCCAATGAACTGTTCTGCCGAAATGTTTGAAGCAATCATTGATGCTCCAATTGCCCACCAAGTAAGCGAACCTTCAGCTAAGAAGAAATCTGTAGAAGATGCTTCTTTTGATTTTTTCTTTTGATAAATCCAGTAGCCATAGCCAGCCACTACCACGAAATAAATGAGAAACACCAGATAATCAATAAGTTCCAGTCCTTTGTGCATGGGTTGAATTGATTTGAATAGTTTATAATCAGGGATAAATTAAATTTTGAATCTGAAAGTTACAATTTTAATAGCAAAACAAACAAGGCAATATGTATTTATTTACTGAATACTTATATTACTATTGCCATAAAAACTTGAAATTAATTCTGATTTTATAAGAATAATCCAAATTTTTTGGATGCTCAAATGATTGCACATTCTCTTACACAGTTCTACACTGTTCTATAAAAACAAAAATACTTGAACCTATACAACAATTGCAACTTTTTGATAAAAAAAATAATTTATTCAAGGCACAATATGTCTCATTTTGTATTTTTTGTAGAGACGTAATACTTTACGTCTTAAGCCAAGTCATATTTTGTACTGCATCTAACAATTTAGCGATTTAGTGATTTAGCGAATGAGTGATTATGTTAAAATTTGTATTCTCTTGGTAGAGACGCAATGATTGCGTCTTATACTGAGTAAAATCCAGTATGGGAGCATCAAAAAAGCGGTCGGAAAATATTTTCCGACCGCTTTTTTGATGAAAACTTGGAGGATAACCCCAATCTTAAAATTCGGGATGACTCATGTTGCTATTAATATGCTATGCTTGACTCGGCCTGAGACCTAAAGTATTACGTCTCTACGGGTAATTACAAACTTGGCTCAATCAAAACTACCTCTTCTTTATCCACAATCACCTGACCTTCAAGCAAGTCTTTGGTTTTGCGAACATATTTTTTGGGCGTGACAATCACTGGGCAAAGTGTATCATTTTTTCGCTTAGAATAATAGGCTGCAATACCTGCTGCTTTTTCGATAACATTTACTGGAAACTTCTTCCCTGCTTGTCGACGAATCACCACGTGCGAACCTGATACATCACGAGCGTGAAGCCATAAGTCTTCTTTGCGGGCATATCTTTGAGTAAGTAAATCGTTATTTCTGGCATTTTTCCCGATTAAGATTTCCCAACCTTGATAATTCACATATTTGAATAAATCTTGCACGGTAAGCACTTGTTTATCATTTTGCTCAATAACATTATTCTTAATGTATTTTCGCAATTCTCGCAGACTTTCGATTGCTTCCACTTTGCTGATATGCCCCTGCAATTCTTGCATCAACTCCTCTTTGGCCTCGATATTCTCCATCAACTTTTGGATTTCTATCTTTTCATTTTTGGCTTTTCGATAATAGTTTTCTGCATTTTTTTGAGGCGTCAAATCTGGTTTCAATCGTACTTTAATAGGCTTATCACGATAAAAATCATATAATTCTATCACTTCTGTTCGCTCAGGAATCGCATGCAAGTTGGCCATAATAATATTGGCAATTTCTTCGTGCTTTACATCCTCCTCCAAACTCGAAAGTTGGGTATATGATTTATCAATATAAGTTTGAGTACGTAGTATCTGCTTTTGCAAATGACGAATACATTGCCCTTTCTCTTTGTCAAAAACATTGATTTTAGCAAAAGAATAGTAAAGTTCATTACTTGCTAAAATGGGGTCTGTCAAGGTTTTCACCAATTCGCCACCCTCTTGTACCATCGACAGCACAGGCTGGTAATCAATGGTCTTGATATAAAACTGAGAAGCTTCTAACTCTTTAAGGATTTCTTGGATAATGGCCCATTGCTCTTCGAGCGAGGGATGTTCCAAAGCCTTAATTTTTCCCTGAATTAGCTTGACGATTTCTTTTCCAAAAGTTGGAAACAAGGCATTAAGCTGTCCATTGGCCGCCACAAAAGCCTCAAAACTTTGGTCGAGAGGACGGTCGAGCGTTTGGAGAGATAGGTTATTATCGACTACCAATTTGTTATGAAACAAATCCAAGACCTCGTCACCTTCAAACAAGACAATATTCGAGCGATTGCCATACATTTTGAATAACAGGGTAAAATTGTTTTCAAAATACAGCGCAAAAGCCCTTTCGTTCAAGAATTGTTGAATTCTCTCAACCCTCAAACCATTGATTTCTTTGAACAAATCCACCGAATTTCGCCCAGCACGACGAAAATCATCAGGAAAATTCAAGCAGGCAAAATCGGGATGCAAGACAGCTTTTATATAAAAATCACGTTTTTTTCTCCACTGTTTTCCATCGGTACAAAAGCCTAAGACTAATTCATCTTTTTCTTGCGAAAAACATTCGGCAAATACCAAACCTACCAACTCCTCCTCCAATCGCTTCGAAAGCTGTCGAAGAAAATAATAATTCGTTTGCATTATAATATCTGTTAATCGTACCATCGAATATTTGATACGATATGGGGTTTCAATCTCAAAACACAAAGTTACGCATAATTATCCTTTATGCTGTAGCTCCCAACTATTCAGCAACGAAGTCAAACACGTATCATCCTTGTTTGCATCATTTTCTCCAATTACTTGAGTAAATTTGTGGATATTATGCACAGCGCTATCAAAAGCCATGCAACTATCAAAAATGAGATTTTATGTTATTTGAAGATACTTACAAAACCATTACAGGCTCGGCTGAAGGGCTTTTTAAAGATAAAGGCAGTAAATTTTTTGCCTATGCCTATCCTATTGAAGACGAGTCGGAGGTAAAAGATTTAGTGGACCAACTCAAAAAGGAGCACTTCAAAGCAGTACACCATTGCTATGCCTATCGTTTGGGACAAGACCGAACCAATTTTAGGGTCAATGACGACGGTGAACCATCTGGTTCGGCTGGAAAACCTATTTTGAATGTATTATTGTCAAAAGACATAACAAATATTTTGGTGGTAGTGGTTCGTTATTTTGGGGGTACTTTATTAGGTGTTCCGGGTCTGATTAATGCCTATAAAACCGCTACTCAAGAAGCATTAGCTGAAGCAGAAATCATTGAAAAGACGGTTAATGAAATCTACGAAGTACGTTTTGAGTTTGTTCAAATGAATGATGTCATGAAAGTGGTAAAAGAATTTGGGCTAAAAGTCAAGAATCAACTTTTTGATAATCAATGTACTTTACAGCTAGAATTTCGTAGAAATATGACCAATCAAATCATTGGCAAACTCGAAAAAATCGAACCAATTGAGATTGAGCATATAGCGACAGTCTGACGAAGAGCTTTCAGCCATGAGTAATTAGCAAATGGGTAAGTTTTTATGCTGACTGCCGATAGCTCAAGGCTAAAACCTCAAACATGAGCAATTACTAAATTCAACACTCCGCACTCAAAACTCATCAATCCCCAAAATGCCCATAATCGAGTCATCTTACAAAGCAAAACATATCTGGAAAAATCCACATTTCTCGACTATTTACCCTTCTACGCTTCGTAAGGTTGAGGGGGTGCATTATACACGTGAGCGTATTGAATTGCCTGATGGGGATTTTTTGGATTTGGATTGGAGTAAAAGTACTGTCCCAAGTAAATCGCTGGTCATTTTTACACATGGGTTTCTGGGCAACTCTACACGACCTTATATCTTGGGAGCAGCCAAACTATTCAATCAAAACCATTGGGATGCCGTTTGCTGGAATCATAGAGGGCTGAGTGGTGAAAATAATCGTTTGGAACGCCTAACTACTCATGGCGATTCTCAAGATTTGGCATACGTGGTCAATCATTGTTTGGCGATGCAACACTATACCCAAATTACCTTGGTGGGATATAGCAAAGGTGGAAATATATCCTTAAAATATGCTGGAGAGCAAGGCGCAAACATAGCTCAAGAAATTAAATCAGTTGTAGCTATCTCTGTTCCTACCGATATTCAAGGAAGCGTGGATGCGATGGGTGCTGAAGGCTTTTATGCGAATCGCTTTAAAAGTAAACTTCATCGTTTTTTACAAAAAAGAACAGAGTTGATTGACCCAAAATGGTTTTCATTATTTGAAAAATACAAAACATTAGACGAGTTTACAGGAGAATATATTGCGCCTTTGCACGGTCTCAAAAATGCTGCTGATTATTATGATTCATGTAGTGCGATTCATGTGGTAGACCAAATAAAGGTTCCTTCTTTAATCCTAAATGCCGCTAACGACCCTGTATTATCAGAAAGTTGTGCAATTTTGGATAGAGCTAAAAAGTCAGATTATCTTTTCAGTGAATACCCTGCTCATGGCGGACATTGTGGTTTTTACGCACCTAATCAAGATGGCATTTACTGGGGTGATTATAGGACTTGGGAGTTTGTGAAGGACAACCATAACAGATAATCATTTGATTACACATAGTTTAGCATTATACAAAACATATCTTTACTTTTACAAGAAAAATACATCTACTTATGAATAATAATATTCCTGGCTTAAAAATCAATGAAACTGATTTTAAGTCACCCAACGGAAAGATTGGTAAAATAGCTGTCTTATTATACACAGGTTCGGGAGAGCCTTCCAAGATACTAGACTTTGCTGTTCAACAATATGTTGGAACAAAACCTTATTATGAACTTATAGACGCTCATTTGGACAATCCATGGATGCGTGTTATTATCAGTGACCATCTCAATGAGCTGAGTCAGGAAGATTTTGACATTACTAAACATAAACTAGAAGCCTAAGAAGCTTTTCAATGTGAATCAGATACTCTATTTGAAATCTTCATTTCTACCCTATTATGATCATCAATAACACTCGCGAAAATGCCATCGTGGATGCAATATGTCTATGGATGGGCTACCAACTCCGAATTGGTAGAGAACAGTTAATTCACGAAGCAAGTCTCCGTTATCCCATTGCTGATACCATTACTGCCTTTGGTACTCACATCGAACGTGTGGCACTAGAAAAACTTCATCCTTTATTCAAAAGCAGGAAAATAGATTTAGTTATTTATGAAAAAGACTTGCATGAAATAGATGCTGGTTTGTCCGACATCGAAGAAGTGTTCGAATTTAAACTTGCCAAGAAAGATACCTCTAACATTAACACAGAAGAACCTCAGAGACTATTTGATGATATAATAAGACTTGCCTACTATAATCTTTGGACGGGGAAAAATACCTATTTTCTAATTTGTGGAAAATACGATGAGTTTAAAACCTACTTTGTCGGGCAATCTAATAATGTTATTTCCTATCAATCGAAATTCTTAATACCACCACGATATGCTGCGGCGAATACTACTGACCTGTATCCTCAAACTGACAAATGGGAAGAAGCAGGGCTATATAAAGACTTGTTTAGTTTCGGCGTTGAAGAGTCTAAAATTAAGCAATTCACCATACAAAATGATTGGAGCTTAAACAGCTTTCAAAAGAGTTATTTAATAAGAGAAGGAGTTGCAAATACTTTTCAATTTACAGAAAGCCTAACGATAAAAACTACCTGTCTTGCTATTACTCCAGCTGGTGAGAAAAATAAAACTCATGCCGCTGGTATTTGGAGGATTGAAGGATTTTAAATCTCCTATCAGAAATAATTCTATCTTTGTGAAACGCTGACACCCCATTATTTCCGTATCCTATGCAACCTTACTCAAGTCAATACAACGATATTATTCATCAAGCCATTAGCAAATATGTTTCGTTCTCAACAGAAGAATTAAGCATTTTGAATGACATATTGGCTTTTAAAAAAGTACCAAAAAAAACCTTTCTTCTCAAGGCTGGGGATATTTGCGATATTGAAGCATTTATCGTAAAAGGCTGTGCAAGAACCTATTACTTAGACGATAAAGGGGCTGAGGTAATCTTACAATTTGCCGTGGAAGGCTGGTGGGTAAGCGACATTGCAAGTTTTCACGAACAAGTTCCAAGTAATATTTTTATCGAGACACTTGAAACTTGTGAGATTTTATACCTTGACCACAAAACCAAAGAAACACTTCTCGAAAAAGCACCTAGATTTGAACGTTTTTTTCGTTTACTAGTACAACGTAACTTGTCTGTTACTCAAAACAGATTAATCAATACCATTGCCAAACCTGCCACAGAAAAGTACCTTGATTTTCTAAAAAGATATCCAAGTATTCCTCAGAGAGTTCCTCAGCATTATATTGCTTCGTATTTGGGTATTTCTGCCGAATTTCTCAGTAAAGTCCGCGCCAAATTGGCAAAACAGTTTTAGGCTGTAAAGCCTTATGCATTAGGCTATAAGCAAAAAATACAGGTCATTTCCAAATCTTCAAATCACCACATCTTCAAATTTAACTTCATTTCCAAATCTTCAAATTATCAAATTTTCAAATTATCCCTAAATTCTTGTCCTAGTTCAATGTTTTGAGGCTTGCGCTTCGTGCATCTTTGTATTGTTCATTTAACAAAACGATTTACAAAGATGGAACGCAAGGAATTTCTTAAGAAAGGTATATTGGGAACTGGCATGTTTGTGAGTTCTAAAGTTCTAGGAAAAGAGCTCAACAATCATCAAAATGATGAATTGCTACCTTTGGAAGTAATCGGTTTGAATCATTTACCCAATCCTCAGACAAAAATCATGGCAAATACCATATTGCATAAAGCCGATACTCGCGGCTACGCCAATCACGGATGGCTAAAAAGCCACCATACTTTTAGTTTCGCAAATTATTACAATCCTGAAAGAGTGCATTTTGGGGTATTGCGTGTATTGAACGACGACCAAGTGGCAGCAGGTCGTGGCTTTGGTACGCACCCACATGACAACATGGAAATTATCTCAATTCCATTAGAGGGTGATCTTGAGCACAAAGACAGCATGAACAATGTGGCTGTTATCAAAAAAGGAGATATTCAGGTAATGAGTGCAGGTACAGGTGTATATCACAGCGAATACAACCGCAATAGCGATAAAGAAACGAAGTTTTTACAAATTTGGGTGTTTCCTAACAAGAAAAATGTAACGCCACGTTATGACCAAATGACCCTAGATATCGCCGACCGTCGCAACCGCCTACAACAGGTTTTATCTCCGAATCCAGAGGATGAGGGTGTTTGGATTCATCAGGATGCATGGTTTCATATCGGAACTTTTGATGCTGACACTAGCACCAACTACGACATCAAGCGTCAAGGAAATGGTGTATATGCTTTTATCTTAAAAGGTGATTTTGAAATCGATGGTCAAACCGTTAATCAACGTGATGGCTTGGGTATTTGGAATACAAAATCTATTGCTTTGAAAGCCCTAACACAAGATGCAGAAATCCTGTTGATGGATGTACCAATGACATTGTAAGAGGCAAAGAGGCAAAGAGGCAAAGAGGCAAAGAGGCAAAGAGGCAAAGAGGCAAAGAGGC
>NZ_JBMLSD010000066.1:0-210 GCF_049240685.1 Flectobacillus sp. | reverse complement strand
AAAGTTATTTTACAACAAGCTAACTAACAATCAATTAGCGATATTTTTTTTGCTTTTTTTTCTCTCTTTAATTGAGAAAAACACTCATTCACTATTCATAATCAGCACTGTACGAAGGATTCTAAAACTGTCTATTTCGGATATCGGATGTGGGGTTTCGGAAGGGAATCTTTTAGGTTTTGTAAAAAATAGAGGTATTTTACTTTATTT
>NZ_JBMLSD010000065.1:0-25365 GCF_049240685.1 Flectobacillus sp. | reverse complement strand
CCAATCCCAAAATTTGGGATGACTCATGTTTATTTTTTAAGTGATTATTTTCCTTTTACTGAAATCATCAATACTCCTATTAAGACTATTACAGTGCCCCCTATTTGCCAAATACTAATCGGCTCGTCAAGAAATACATTTGCCATGATAATCGTGGCAACAGGTCCAATACTACCAATAATTGAAGCATTTCCTGAGCCTATTTTCTTGATTCCATCCGAAATCATAAACGAGGGAATTACCGTCGTAAATAAAGCCATCACAAAGGAAAGTAAATAGGCTTCTTTGGGGTAAGAAAATAAACTGACATGACTTGTCAAAAAGAAGTGTCCCATCACAATCACTGTCGAAATCAGCATGGCATAACAAGTAAATCGCAAAGAACCTATTTTGGGAATCATTTCGCCACTGCCAATCAAATATAAAGCGTAAGTAAAGGCACTCAGAAATACTAAAAATGAGCCCAATAATAAATCCTTTTGCATTCCAATTTTTAGGTCAGGAATAAAGGAAAAAAGCACACCTAAATATGTTACAATAAGTGCTAAATATTGAATTTTAGTAATTTTCTTTTTCAAAAAAATCGCTGAAACAATAACGACAATGGTTGGATACAAGAACAGAATTAATCTCTCAACACTAGCTGTTACATAATTTAGTCCCCAAAAATCAAATAACGATGCCAAATAATATCCAACAATTCCAATCAAAATCATTGTTAGCCATTCTTTGTTACTAAGCGTTGGCTTTGTAGTATCTTTTATGTTTTTGAATACCAGAATACCTATATAAAATGGTGCCGAAAAAAGCATTCTCAGAGCAAGTAGTGAAATGGTATCTACATGATAATGTAGATAGTTATATCGTACCAAAACGGCTTTTCCAGCGAAGGCTACTGCACCTACGAACACTAGGATAACTCCTGCAAAATAACTAGACTTGTGGGTTGATTTTGTTTTCATCGAGTTTGAGGGCTTTGTGCGATAAGAGATTTAGTTAATGATGAAAGAAAGACTCTTACGCTTATCGCAAAACAAAAAAGAGCCTTCCTTATGCAGAAAGACTCTTTTGAGTAGTACCTTTTACCCATGACAAACCTTCCTACAACAGAAAACCGTTGAGCCAGAGTGTCGAGATAATAGTACAATTGAAATTCATATTTGTTAAAGGAGCAATCATTTTTAGCTGATTGCCAGTTCCTTATTTTTTTCTAAAGAATAATTGAATTGGTACTCCCGTAAAATCAAAGTGCTCACGCATTTTGTTTTCTAAGTAGCGTTCGTAACTTTCTCTGATATACTGTGGTAAGTTACAAAATAATACAAAAGATGGTGCTTTTGTTGGTAATTGAGTCAAATATTTAATTTTGATATACTTCCCTTTCCATGCTGGAGGAGGGTAGTTTTCAATAACCTGCAACATCACTTCATTCAACTTAGAAGTAGGAATACGTTTTGTTTTGTTTTCGTAAACCTCCAATACCTTTTCAACCGCTTGGAAAATACGCACTTTATCTTTTACCGAAGTAAAAATCATTGGCATATAGTTGAGCGGAGCCATACGTTGACGGATTGCATCTTCAAGACGTTTTGAAGTCATTGAATCTTTTTCCACCAAATCCCACTTATTGATCATCAACACAATTCCTTTTTTGGCGCGGTGTGCCATCGAAATAATGTTCATATCCTGCGCTTGTAAGCCAGTAAGAGGGTCGATTGTAGTAGCATCGATTACAACAACTGCAACATCACATTCTTCCATGGCTTTCAATGAACGAAGAATAGAGTAGTATTCTAAGTTATCATCGATTTTTGCCTTACGACGAATACCAGCAGTATCGGTAATGATAAACTCTTTTCCGTACAAAGTATAGTGATTGTCGATGGCATCGCGCGTTGTACCTGCGATATCAGTTACAATACTTCTTTGTTTACCTAATAAAGCATTCAAGAAAGAAGATTTTCCTACGTTTGGTTTACCCAAAATAGCAATTTTTGGAATATCCTGATGTGGGTTTTCGATACCTTCCTCTGGGAAATGACCTACAATCCCATCCAGTAAATCTCCTGTACCCGAACCATTCTCGGCTGAAATAGGGAATGGTTCTCCTAAACCTAATTCATAAAATTCAGTAGCCATTAGCCCTTTTTCGAAGGTATCCGCTTTGTTGGCCGCAACATATACAGGCTTCTTTGAACGACGAAGTACATTAGCAAAGTCTTTGTCTAAGTCGGTAATACCTGTGTGACAATCTACCACAAACAATAACACATCTGCTTCGTCGATAGCCAATTCTACTTGCTCACGAATAGCACCCTCAAATGTGTCTTCTGACCCATGCACGTATCCACCTGTATCAATAACTGTGAAGTATTTACCTGTCCACTCGCCAAAGCCGTAGTGACGGTCACGAGTTACACCAGATACGTTGTCCATAATCGCCTTCTTTTGTTCGATAAGGCGGTTGAATAATGTAGATTTACCCACGTTTGGGCGACCTACAATCGCTAAAATATTTGACATTTTGTTGGTTGTTTGAGCTGTTTCTCCAATTCATCCTATCAAGCTTGTCATTGCAAGAAGGTGGTTAGAAATGGAGCACCTCTGGTTGATAATAAATATATGACTCGACGGTCATCAAAACCCTATGAGATGAAATAACCCTTGCCAATACATGATTGATGGTCTCAGGTGGTTCACAAAATAGGAGAGTAGCACGACTGTTTCTACTCATTAATCTTGGCTATAGCCAAACTGCTTGAGTTTTTGTGCTTTCGAACGCCACTCTGGTTCGACTTTCACAAATTGTTCTAAGAACACTTTTTTACCAAAGAATTTCTCTAGTTCTTCACGAGCTTGGATTCCTACTTTTTTGATGGATTCGCCTTTGTGACCAATAATAATGGCACGTTGGGTTACACGCTCGACGTAGATTTCTGACGAAATTCTGATAATATTATCTTCCTCTTTGAAGGCTGTAATAGCTACCTCGCAAGAGTAAGGAATTTCTTTTTTGTAGTTTTTGAAAATTTTCTCACGAATAATTTCCGACGCAAAAAAACGCTCTGGTTTATCAGTGAGTTCATCCTTTTCAAAATATGGAGGATGATTCGGTAGATTTTCTACAATCATATCGAAAATCGAACCAATATTTTTTTGAGCAAGTGCCGAAATTGGGATAATTGCTTGTGTAGGAAAGCGCTCACGCCAGTGTGCAATTTTTTCTTGAACCTGTTCTTCGGTCGCTAAATCAATTTTATTGATTAACAAAAGTACAGGAACATGATTGATGCGTGCTAATTTGTTGATTACATCATCTTCGTCATACTTTTCGAAAATATCGGTAACGAACAAAATAATATCTGCATCCTCCAACGAACTATGCACAAAACTCATCATGGATTTGTGAAGCTCGTATTTAGGCAAAATAATACCTGGAGTGTCAGAATAAACTAATTGAAAATCTACACCGTTGTGTTGCCCATTCAGAATCCCCATAATACGATGGCGAGTAGTTTGGGCTTTGGATGTGATGATAGATAGACGCTCACCTACCAAAACATTCATTAAGGTAGATTTTCCTACGTTGGGTTTGCCAATAATACTGACAAAGCCAGCTTTGTGATTGATTTGTTCCATGAACTAGTCCACGATTACCCTTGCCATATTAATGGAGTCCCGTACAAGATAAGAAAACTCTATCTAGGATTCTTCTAGTATTCCCTAAAAATGAGTGTTTTGATGATGCTCGGGAGTTACCGTATCGGGCGATACAGCTCCCTTTGGAATGACAATGATAAATTATTAAAAATAAAAAGACGAGCTATTTCAGCTCGTCTTTGCCTAGTAGCAGGAGCAGGACTCGAACCTGCGACCTTTGGGTTATGAGCCCAACGAGCTACCTACTGCTCCATCCTGCGGTGTTGTTGTGTTTGTTACTGGGTTGCAAAATTAGGGAGTTGGAATATGAAAAGCAAACTTTTGAGAAAGAAAATTTTAAAATTTCTGAAAATAATTTATAAATATCTTTTTATCAGGTAGTTATAAGTATATAAATTTTTAAAAAATCGAAGAGGAAATCTTCATGATTCCTAAAAAATCAAAAAAGGAGGCTTCCTTGAAAACCTCCTTTTTTGATTTTTATGTAAATATATGTCATACAGATAGGCAAATATTAGTAATTAGAACATCCCTTTTACCTTGCGTACATCTGGGTTTATTTTGTCACTTTCTACTAAACCATCTCTCAAACGCAGAATTCGGTGCGCATACTGAGCAATGTCATCTTCATGAGTTACCATAACAATGGTATTGCCTTTGGAGTGTAATTGGTCAAACAAATCCATAATCTCGTAAGAGGTTTTGGTATCGAGGTTACCAGTTGGTTCATCGGCTAAGAGAATAGAAGGGTCGTTAACGAGTGCGCGAGCAATAGCCACACGTTGGCGTTGCCCACCCGAAAGCTCGTTAGGTTTGTGACCAGCACGGTTTTCGAGACCAACCCCTTTGAGAGCGAGCATCGCCTTTTCGATACGGTCTGCTTTGGAATAGCCTGCATAGATTAATGGCAATGCTACGTTTTCTAAAGAGGATTGTCGAGGCAATAGATTGAAAGTTTGAAATACAAAACCGATTTCTTTATTACGTACTGTAGCCAGCGAATCATCGCTCATTTTACTCACATCCTGTCCATTCAAAATGTATTGTCCCGAAGTAGGTGTGTCCAAACAGCCAACAATATTCATTAAAGTAGACTTACCAGAACCAGAAGGCCCCATAAATGCCACATATTCACCTTTGTTGACAGAAATAGAAATCGATTTTAGCGCGTCGATTACCTCTTCGCCCATGATATAGCGTTTTGAAATATTGGTAGTTTCAATAATTTTCATGAATGTTTGAATGGTTAAAGTGAAAGTACACTTCCTTTGTGTTGATAAAAGAAGACTTGAGCTTTTTTCCTAAACAAACATACTTATTTATTGAAAATCTGCGCTTTGTTTTTCGATAAGAGCGATTTTAGCTTGATATTGAGGTAGAAAACGCTGATAATCGGTAGGGAAGCGTTTTTGGAGTTCTATCAAGGCATCATTGGCATAGTGAGTCATCCCTATATTTAAGCTTTGTAAAATATACATTTCCCAAATATTGGGACTATCTTTCCGCCACTTCAAGGCATTATTCAATATTCTGTGGGCTTCTTCCGGTTTGTTGATTGAATTATATAGTGTTGTAGTTTTTTCCAGAACTTTCTCGTTGAGTGGATGCTGAAAAACAGCTAGTTGAGCGGCTTTAGCATCTACAATATTTTCTGAGAAGCTGTCGCTTGAACTCTCTTTTTTAATCAATGTATTTAATAAAACCTGATAATACTTAGCTTTATTGGCGCTGGTATCGGTAGTTGCCCAAGCTTGAAGTTGCTCAAAGGTGAGTTGTTTATCGCCTTTATAAAATTGTTGTAAAGTATGGGCAAATTCTAAATCCTCAGAGTATTGGTCGTTTTGGGCACTTTGAGCAAAATTTCTGAGTGGGATAGCCGAACCAAGAGATTTTTGAAATAAGGTAGCATTATATAGCCAAGCAAATGTTGAAACATCGAGTGCCTTATCATACTTAGCACTTACCTCAACAGCAGCGGCTTTGGCTTGTGTACTCAGCTTTAGTGCGAGTGTGTTGGCCTGATAACTTGGATAATCAAATGGTTGTAACTGACTGAGGTAATCTTTTTGGGTTGAAGGTTTACCATTTTTTGCCCAAAATGCTACCAAATTACTCGCTACAATAGGAGATTGCTTCGAGAACTCTTGGGCTTTTTCCAAATAAATCAAACTCGAATCTAATTGCTTTGCTTTGCTGTATAAGTAGGCCAAATTGGTTAGCAACTCACTATTGTCGGGAAATTTTTTACTAGCTTCTTTCAGGGTAAACATAGCATCGAAAAAACGGTCACGGTCCGTAAATGAGCGTGCGAGTCCTTCATAAGCATATGGTGATGGATTTTTGGAAAGAGCTCTTTTAAAATAGACTGCGGCTGTTTCGTTGTCATTCTGAAGAAGAGCCAAACTAGCTAAGGCATAATTAGTTTTGTGGTTTCTGAATTCGGCGGCTAATGCTTGTTTATACGCAATTTCTGCGAATCGATAGTCTTTATTTACTACCTGATGATCTCCCAAAGAGTTATAATATGCCGCAATTGCCTGATTGATGGTATAAAAGGATTTCATCGAAAATAGCGCCACCAGTATAATCAAAGCCATTATCCTAAAAACATAGATTGGAAGACTTAGGGGTTTGTACAGCACTTTCGAGATTGGTAATCCTTGTTTGAATAAACCATAAAAGTTGGATAGAACATACAATAAAAACAAAATGCCCATCACAAGATTCGAATACGTAATAAGATCTTCCCACACCTCTATCATCGGGTCGTTGGCTGTGGCAAAGGCATAAAAAATACCCGAAATCGTTAAAATTGCTAAACCAATATATATCAGGGCGGTAGCAAACTCATGGTTGAGAACTTTGGCAGCCAAAATCATACGGTCGGCTATACTCCATATTCCCAAAATGATAGCAATCGCAAGTACCAAAAAGGGATTTAGGTACAACATATCCCAATCAATTACCTTGTTGTTATATAAAAACACCAACAAAATATTGACCCAATAAATCAAAGTCAGCACCACAAAATTGAGGAGGTTTTGAGAACCTGCAGCTCTTGTACTTACAAAAACAAACCATTTGGGGATTTCGTAGGCTATGCCAAAAATAAAAATGGCACCTAGTATAAAAACTTGTGGAATCAATTGAGTACAAAAATGGGTAATTGCACTTAAGTAAGAAGACATCTTTATGATTACAATGCCTACAATTAACCAGTACACTAAAAAAAACAAAAACCTTATTAGGGTAGATGTATCTCGTTTGAAAGCATGGAAAAAGTAGCTCAAGCCTACAAAACCTAATATAATGCTGAAACCTACCCAATTACCTGTACGATTAAGAAATAAATCCCATTGCAAGGTTATTAATAAAAAGACACTTAGTCCAGTAAAAATCAGATACCAAGTACGCGGAATAAACGTAATTCCGGTATGAATAAGGGATAAGGCTATAACAACTAAAATAGTAAAAATCCAAGAAGCCTCTGTGTTGATTCGCATGGTTGATGCCAAAAATTGCTCATGGATGATATAGGCTTTCGTAGGAATATGAAGCATTCCATCAGCGCTTTGTGCGGGGTCTAGGCTAATCGTAATATCGTCGAGTTCGCTCAGGATATCCCAATGGATCACATTTTCGAGGTAATTCACATAGTAATAGGCCAAACCTACTAAACAAAGGATTGCCAAAGTACATGCTGAAAGAAAAAGCCACTGTGTATTTTTTTGCCAATGTTTCCAAAAAGCGAAAGAAGAATTCATGAATTATTAGAAAATAAAATGGTGATGCTAAACCAAAAAGTATGAATTGATAGCACAATAATACAACGAAATATTTAGAACATACTTCGAAAAAATTGGGCAAACAAACCAAATTCAATAAACGCTAAAGTTGAAATTGAATTGTTAAAGATTTTTTTTTAGGAAAATTTCAAAAAAAAATCTCATTTCCAAAAAGGAAAAAATTAGGACTATTTTTTGGGGTCAAATTCTGAAAAAAACGATTAATCAGAATTAAAAAGATTTCTTTTGGTACTGATTAAGGGAAAAATATGGTAAAAGCAAGACTGTACTGCTAAAAAAGCAGGACGGTTAAAGTTACCAAACTAAATAACATTCAACAAAACCTATACCTTTTCAGCAAAAAAACTGGTAAAAATCCAAAAACAACAATTGGTTATCTGAGATTTACAGAGTAATTTTGCGCTCCGAAACGGTATAGCAAATTCACACTTTGCTTAATCACTTGATAATCAGATAACAAAATCACAATACAAAATGGCAAATGCAGTCAATAAAGGAAAGGTTACGCAAGTAATCGGTCCGGTTGTAGACGTAAGCTTCGAAGGCGAAGGCTCTAAGCTTCCTGCAATCTTGAATGCCTTGGAGGTTCAGAAAGCCAACGGCACAAAAGTTATCCTTGAAGTACAACAACACTTAGGTGAAGACCGTGTACGTACAATCGCAATGGAAGGTACAGATGGTCTTCAGAGAGGTCAAGAAGTATTTGACTTAGGTCAAGCTATTTCTGTTCCTACTGGCGATGCTATCAAAGGACGTTTGTTTAACGTAGTAGGTGAAGCAATCGATGGTATTGCTCAGCCAGAATCTGCTACAAAATTGCCTATCCACCGTCCAGCTCCTAAGTTTGAAGAATTAGCAACTTCTACTGAAGTTTTATTTACAGGTATCAAGGTAATTGACTTGCTTGCTCCTTACGTTAAAGGTGGTAAAATCGGTTTGTTCGGTGGTGCTGGTGTAGGTAAAACTGTATTGATTCAAGAGCTTATCAACAACATCGCAAAAGCTTACGAAGGTCTTTCTGTATTTGCTGGTGTGGGTGAGCGTACTCGTGAAGGTAATGACCTTTTGCGTGAGATGATTGAGTCTGGTATCGTTAAATACGGTGAAGAGTTCAAACACTCTATGGAAGAAGGTGGCTGGGATTTGAGCAAAGTAGACAAAGACGCTTTGAAAGAGTCGCAAGCAACATTTATCTTCGGTCAGATGAACGAGCCTCCGGGTGCTCGTGCTCGTGTAGCTTTGTCAGGTTTGACAGTTGCAGAATACTTCCGTGATGGCGATGGCGAAGGCAAAGGACGTGATATCCTTTTCTTTATCGATAATATCTTCCGTTTTACTCAGGCTGGTTCTGAGGTATCTGCCCTTTTGGGTCGTATGCCTTCGGCCGTAGGTTACCAACCAACATTGGCAACCGAAATGGGTGCCATGCAAGAGCGTATTGCTTCAACAAAACGTGGTTCAATTACTTCAGTACAAGCGGTATATGTACCTGCCGATGACTTAACTGACCCTGCTCCTGCAACTACATTTACCCACTTGGATGCTACTACGGTATTGTCTCGTAAAATCGCTGAGTTAGGTATCTATCCTGCAGTAGACCCATTGGATTCTACTTCTCGTATTCTTTCTGCTGACGTATTGGGTGACAAACACTACAATACTGCTCAACGTGTGAAAGAAATCTTACAACGTTACAAAGAATTACAAGATATCATCGCTATCCTTGGTTTGGACGAATTGTCTGAAGAGGATAAATTGGTTGTGTCTCGTGCTCGTCGTGTACAACGTTTCTTGTCTCAACCTTTCTTCGTGGCCGAACAGTTTACAGGTTTGAAAGGTGCTTTGGTTGATATCAACGATACTATCAAAGGATTCAACGAAATCATCGATGGTAAGTATGACCACTTGCCAGAGGCTGCTTTCAACTTGGTAGGTACTATCGAGGATGCAGTAGCTAAAGGTGAGAAATTGATGGCTGACGCAGCGAGATAATTGAAGAGTTTGAAAATGTGTCAATTTGAAATGAATTGACGCATTTTTGATTTGAATTCTTTTCAAATTTTCAAATTTTCAAACTTTTTCAAATTCTTACAGCAATGAATTTACAAATTATTACTCCTGATAAAACGGTTTTCTCTGGTGAAGTATCAGTGGTAACCTTGCCTGGAACTAATGGTTCTTTCCAAATTTTGAAAGACCACGCCCCAATCGTTTCTACATTGGGTAAAGGCACTTTGATGGCTGATAAGCAAGAATTTACAATCGATGGCGGAGTGGTTGAAGTAGTAAACAATAAAGTACTAGTTTTGGCCGAAGCTGTTTTGTAACCTGCATTTTAATGCCTTCTTCAAAAGCGATACAGTCTGACTGTGTCGCTTTTTGTTTTTATACTGTTCTACAGTTATTTATTCCTTCATAAATCTAAACTCGCTTTTTCTTCGTAGATATTTTCAGAATAAATAGGAAAACGTTATTAGTTAATAGTTTGTTGGTTGTTTTAAGGTATTCATAATCAGAAGTTTATGTTTAAATTTCACCTCAGGTTTACTATTAATTTAATCTTTCCTATTTCTTAATTCCAATAAGTGAAAAATGTTAGCTGTAATTCGTGTATTAGTTATTTTAGAATGCTTTCACAATCATCTGAAGAATACTATCAAAATCTGCCGCAGATATACGATTAATTTAATCTTTTTTACAAAAATGGAAGTAATCAATCCAAGAATAAATGATTACTATATCTCAAGCTTTTAGTTAATTTTTATTTGGAGTCTTAGCGTGCTGTTGTTGCTTTGAGGCTTTTAACCTTGTTTAGAAAACCTTTCTTAGTTCTTAAATTTTGAACCCTTTGTTGTAAAAATATTGGTGATGCCCCTTTGCATTCACCCTGATACTTTATTGTCCTTATTCACTAACCTTATTTTGTTTTATGTGGTATAATTCATTGCTCGAAAAAGATTTATTGCCCGATTTTTTAATTCGCTATGGCATCCGACAATTGGTCGAACAACGCTTGAGAGATGAAAATAAAGGCGAAACAGAATTACAGCATCAACATTTTCTGAATCTCCTTGAGGAGCTACGCAATTCGCCGATTGCTATCAATACGGCAGAAGCAAACGAGCAACATTATGAAGTGCCAACCCAATTCTATCAATATTGCTTAGGTAAGCACCTGAAATACTCTTGTGGCTATTGGAAAGAAGGAGTAAACGATTTGGATACTTCTGAAGCTGATATGCTTGAACTCACTTGCCAACGTGCCGAATTAGCCAATGGACAGGACGTGCTAGAACTGGGATGTGGATGGGGCTCACTGTCATTGTACATGGCTGCCAAATATCCCGCAAGCCGTTTTACAGTTGTGTCAAACTCCAAAACTCAAAAGGCCCATATCGACGAACAAGCGCGTCAAAGAGGTATTGTAAACCTTCAAGTAGTAACCTCAGATATCAATGTGTTTGATACTCACAAAGATCATTATGACCGTGTAGTATCTGTCGAAATGTTTGAACACATGCGTAACTACAGGCTCTTACTACAGAAAATATCTTCATTCTTAAAGCCTTCAGGAAAGCTCTTTGTTCACATTTTTACACACAAAGAATATGCTTATAAGTTTGAAGTAATTGACGAGTCCGACTGGATGAGTAAATACTTCTTCACAGGTGGTATTATGCCTAGTGACCATTTGTTATTTTACTTCAATGACCATCTTTCGGTAGATAAGCATTGGCATGTGAATGGTACGCATTACGGCAAAACATCAGAAGCGTGGTTGCAAAAAATGGATGCTCATAAAGCACAAATTATGCCTCTATTTGAGCAAACCTATGGGAAAGAGCAAGCGGTGAAATGGTGGGTATATTGGCGTTTGTTTTATTTGGCTTGTGCCGAATTATTTGCCTACAACGGCGGTAATGAGTGGATGATTAGTCATTATTTATTCAAGAAAAACTAGATGGAAAAAATAGCAATCATTGGGACTGGCATTGCTGGGATGGGATGCGGTCATTTTCTTCATCAGGATTATGATATTTCTCTTTTTGAACAAAATAACTATATCGGTGGGCATACCAATACCGTAACCGTCGACGAAGCAGGTACGCCTGTACATATCGACACAGGATTTATGGTCTTTAATTTTCAGACCTATCCAAATTTGTGTAAACTTTTTGATGAAATAAAAGCTCCTATCAAAAAGACAGATATGTCTTTTAGTGTACAACACGTACCTTCTAAGCTCGAATATTGTGGCTCGGGATTCAATGGCTTGTTTGCACAGAGAAAACAGCTTTTTTCATTGAAACACTGGAAAATGCTCTTGCAAATTGGTCGTTTTAATGAGCAATCTATCAAGATTTTGGACGATCCAAAATATCAAAATCATACTCTAGGAGAATATATCCGCGAGTTTGGTTTTGGTGAGGACATGCTCTGGAAATACCTTGTGCCAATGAGCTCGGCAGTGTGGTCGACCCCTATGGAATTGATGCTCGATTTTCCTGCTGTTTCCTTGATACGATTCTTTTACAACCATGGTTTTCTGGGACTCAATACCCAACATCAGTGGTACACGCTCGATGGCGGAAGCCGTATGTATCGAGATATTTTGATAAAACCTTTTCAAGAAAAAATACAGATAGGGCGTGCTGCGGTAAGTGTAAAAAAAGAGGTAAATGGCGTGAGCGTATTGCTTAGTGATGGTACCACTGAACTTTTTGATAAAGTCATTATCGCTACGCATGGCGACCAAGCGTTAGGCTTGCTCGAAGAGCCCTCTGTTTTACAGGATAAATTATTATCAAAGTTTAAGTATCAGAAAAATATTGCAACGCTACATACCGACGAGTCTATTATGCCTCAAAATCGCTTGACTTGGAGTAGCTGGAATTACCGAATCGAGGCAACCGAAAATGGTTTGCAGCCTTCTATTATTTATTGGATGAATCAGTTGCAGGGCGTTTCTAAGAAGAAAAACTATTTCGTTTCGATAAATGCCCAGCCAAATATCGACCCTTCCAAGATACTGAAAGTAATCGAATATGAGCACCCGCTGTTTGATGTTCCAGCTATGCAAGCACAGCAACAATTGCATCTGCTGAATACCGAAGGTGGCATTTATTTCTGTGGAAGTTATTTCAAATATGGTTTCCACGAAGATGCTTTTACTTCAGCAGTGAACTTATGTAGAACGCTTACGGGCAAAAATATTTATGGCTCATGAAATCCTGTATCTATGAATGTAAGGTAATGCACCAGCGAAGCGAGCCCATCAAACATGGATTCACATACAAGCTATTTATGTTTTACCTTGATTTAGATGAACTTGCTATCATTCCAAAACACGTAAAATGGATTAGTCGAAATCGTTGGAATGTGTTTAGTTTTTTTGATAAAAACCATTTGCAATATCCGAAAGAAAAGCCTGAAACAAATAAAGATGTCAAGGAGCAAATCTTGACGTATTTGCATGCCAAAGGAATAGATTTGAAAGGTGGGAAAATTATGCTTTTGACCCACCTCACTACATGGGGATATCAGTTCAATCCAGTATCATTTTATTACTGTTTTGATGAAAAAAAACAACCTGTATGTGTTGTTGCGGAGGTGAGTAATACATTCAGAGAAATGAAACCCTACTTGATTCAGTCTTTTTTAGAAAAGGAAGAACGCTTTGAGCATCGAGAAATTAAGCATTTTTATGTGTCGCCTTTCATTGATATGGACGCCGAGTTTGACTTCAAGCTTCGTATACCCAATGAGTCGTTGCATATCAAAATCGATGATTTTAAAGCTGATAAATCCTTTTTCAAAAGTACGCTTTGGGGTAAAAAGAAGCCACTAACCAGCGCCAAAGTAGCTTGGTATGCCATTCGATTTCCGATGATTACCCTTCGTATTATGTGGCTCATTCATTGGAATGCTTTTGTATTGTGGCTAAAACGGATTCCATTTTATGCCAAAAAATCGCATCCAGAGCTTCAACGAGACATATATAGACCCCTCTCTCACTAACCATAAATCCTTATTTTGTTATGACAACAACTTTGAAAAATACACAGCGTACCAAACCTAGCTTTTATCAAAAAGCGATTTTGGATGTTTTGCAAAAAATGACCTTAGGTAAATTACAAGTGACATTACCCAGTGGAGAAGTGTTGTTTTTTGGAAACACGCAGGTCTTTCCAACAGCTAAAATTGAGATTAAAGACGAACGATTTTTTAAGCATATTATGCTATATGGAGATATTGGTTTTGGCGAAGCATACGTAATGGGCTTTTGGGATACCGATAATATTACGCAGGTAATTCGTTGGTTTTTGGATAACCTCGAAAATGTCCCTGTTATTTCTGGAAATAAAACCCAAAACTGGCTTTTGAACTTACTCAAGCTGAGTAATAAAATCTATCATTTAGGGCGTGCCAATAGCTTGGATGGTTCTAGAAAAAATATCTCTGAACATTATGATTTGAATAATGATTTTTTTGCGCTGTTTCTGGACCCTTCCATGACCTATTCAAGTGCGTATTTTAAAGAAAAAGGCTTGTCATTGGAAGAAGCTCAACTCGAAAAGTATGAACGTTTGTGCCGTCAGTTGCATCTCAAATCTACCGACCACGTACTCGAAATTGGGAGTGGTTGGGGGGCTAATGCTATCTACATGGCCAAAAACTATGGTTGTAAAGTCACTTCTGTAACTATCTCGGAAGAGCAGCACAAGCTTGCAACTGAGCGAGTAAAAGCCGAAGGATTGAGCGATAGAGTCGAGATTTTGTTGAAAGATTACCGCCTGATTACTGGAAAATTCGACAAGATTGTTTCCATCGAAATGCTAGAAGCGGTTGGTCATGAATTTCTGCCAGTCTATTTTGCCAAATGCAACGAACTTCTCAAAAAAGATGGTATTCTGGCTTTTCAAGTAATTACTAGTCCTGATTCTCGCTATAGTTCTCTCAGAAAAGGGGTGGATTGGATTCAAAAATATATTTTTCCTGGCTCGTTATTACCATCGGTAGGTGCTATTAACGAGGCTATCAACAAAACTAGTGATTTTACGATGGTCAACCTCAAAGATATGGGCTTGGATTATGCCTATACTTTGAAATTGTGGTATGACCAGTTTCATCAAAATATTCAACAAGTCAAGGCGCTAGGCTTTGATGATACCTTTATTCGTAAGTGGAGTTATTACCTGAATTATTGCGAGGCAGCCTTTGCGAGTCGTAATATTCATGTGATGCAACTGACCTACACACGACCAAATAATACCACTAGATAAGTTTTTTGTACCTATATCGTTAACTCTCAAAACAAGCCTGTATTTTTGGCGGTATGTTCGTCAGGTAATAACTACAAGTAGGATTTACCTGATGAACTACACATTTTTGGCCTTATACATGAGGATACCTCTTATTTTGAGAAAATGAAATCTCCTTTCAATTGCTATTTGTTGTTATTGATTATGCTGTGTGCCTGTGATTCTGCTAAGAGTCCCAAGCATATTATTCCAGCTTTTTATTACTGGAAAACTGTTTTTAAATTATCAGAAAACGAAAAACAAATCCTTACCGAAAATCATATTCAAAAGTTATATGTCAAGTTTTTTGATGTGGATTTGGACAATCAGACACAAAAGCCTACCTTCAAAGCCCTGCTGATTCCTCGACAAGAAGTGCCCTCAAGGTGCAATATCGTGCCAGTGGTATTTATCACTAACCAAACACTGAAATTATTAAAACCTCGTTATTTGGAGGATTTTGCCGAAAAGATTAAAGAAAAAATCGATGCAACTTTCCAAGTTTGGGTTGGTTTACCCATTGGCAATAATGAAATTCAATTGGATTGTGACTGGACGATGTCTACCAAGAAAAAGTACTTTACCTTATTAACAATTCTTCGAAAAAAATACCCAAAAATAAGTGCAACTATCAGACTACATCAAGTAAAATTCTCCGATAAAACGGGAGTACCTCCTGTCGAAAGAGGTATGCTGATGTGCTATAATATGGCAGATTGGAAAAATGAAAAAACGGTAAATTCAATTTTTACACCCGATGTCCTAAGCCAATATATTGGCGAATTGTCAGAGTATCCTTTGCCCTTGGATTTGGTGATGCCAGCCTTTCATTGGACAGTAGGGTATCGCAATCATCAATTTCAGTATTTTTTGAATGCTGTTAGCTCGAAGGATTTTAGCGATATTTCTTTATTTGAACAAGACAAAAATAGATTTGTCGCACAGCGAGATACCACTTTATGGGGTATCGGAATTCGTAAAGGAGACGTGTTTCGAACTGAAGAAGTTGCTTTTGATGACCTCTCAAAAGGTTGTCGTTTGGTAAAGAAGAAAATATCAAATCAAAAACTTACATTTGCCCTATATCATTTAGATTCCGAAAGTCTCAAAACTTACACACATGAACAAATTAAAGAACTATATCAACCTGAGTAGAAAGTCT
Organism: Flectobacillus sp.; assembly: GCF_049240685.1. Lineage (NCBI taxonomy): Bacteria > Pseudomonadati > Bacteroidota > Cytophagia > Cytophagales > Flectobacillaceae > Flectobacillus > Flectobacillus sp. The sequence goes on along the minus strand of NZ_JBMLSD010000065.1, from coordinate 9,436 downwards.
GTTGCCTCGCTTGTGATTTTTACCATTTTGGCTTGTGGTCCTGGCATGGTAGATTATGATGAATTTATGAGTTTTTTCATGCCTGAATCTGCAACTGTAAAAGGGGGTGATTTAAAATATGCGTATTCGTCACAGTTTTTTTATAATGATTATGACGATTATAGCATGACAAATGAAGATACTGTTGACCACGAAAAGCCACTTAATATCTCAGCTTGGAGCAAATATGTAGGAGGGAAGGTATCTAAAAAACAAATAGAACAATCGCTTTATGGTACCTCTTCAGCATTGCAAGACTGGTTGGCGAGTCATCAAAAAACTGAAGCAGCCGATTATATTACATTTGTGCGTGGTATCGACTTAGCGTATAAGCGTGAAACGGTTGATTATTTTACAGAAACTAAAGTAGATACAGTTGCTTTGGCCGAATTATTTACAAATGCTAAGGCTACTTTGCCACAATTGAAAGACGAGTTTGTCCAAGAACGTTATGCTTTTCAAACAATCAAGTTGGCAATGATGAACGACCAACCGCAAGAAGCTTTGCAAGTTTATGATGCGGCCATAAAACCCTTGAAGAAGAAGACTTATATCTCCGACTGGGCATTGTCTCGCAAAGCGGGGGCACTTATTGCTTTGGGCGATTCGGTACAGGCTTATTATGATTTTGCTCAAGTATTTGACCGTTGTCCAAGTCGTCGCCATGCGGCAGATTTGAGTATTCGCTCAAGAGGGATTGGGTTTCAAGAAGGCGCGATTGCTTTATGTAAAAATAGCCATGAAAAAGCAGCAGTATATGCTTTCGCAGCCATCAAACCTAGCGAAGAAGGGTTGAAGTTTTTGGAGAAAATGGTTGATTTAGATCCAACACATCCTTTGATAGAACTAGTGATGTCGAGAGAAATCAATAAGAATGAAGCGCTTTATTACAAACAACAAGATTATTGGATGGGCGAATCCGATGCTGCAAAAGAGAAAGAAAATCATGATAAGGCTATTCCATACTGGCAAAAACTAAAAGACTTTGCTACTGCTTGTTCGGCAAATCCACAAGTTCCCAAAACAGGTTTTTGGTTGGGAGCTTTATCTTATTTGGAATACATAGAAAAGAACTTTGATAAATCGGCTGAATATTTGGCCGAAGCAAAATTGGTGGTTAAGCCCAATACTGGTTTGAGCAAACAATTAGAAATTCAAGAATTACTATTGCTAAGTAACAAATCGCCTAAAATTACGCCAGAATTAGAAGACGAAATTGCGCCAGTATTGGCATCGTTTGGTAAACCCGAAAATTTCCGAATGAGTAACGCTTTGGCGGAGGCCTCAAAGCAATTGATAGCACGCTATTATGGTCGTTTGCCACACGAGAAAGAGGAAAAACAAGGATGGTTAGCAAGTTGTATGAATAAAAAAAGCGAACCAGAAAAAGTTACGATTCCTTATGCCAAAGCTAAGGCGTATTTGTTAGCGGCATTGACTAGCTACCAAACAAATGCTGGTCATGAATATGGAGGATATATGTCACAGGTAGATATGTACGCTATAGAAGATACTACCGAATCTAAAACCATAGAACAAGTAATTGCTTATTTTCAAGAGAAAAAGAAATCACCTTACGATACGTTATTACAATCGATGACAGGCTTTAGTCAGGATTATTTGTACGTGCTGTTGGGGCGTCGTGCTCTTTCAGAGCATGATTATACAAAAGCAAGCAAGGCATTTGAGAAGGTAGCTCCTGAGATTTGGAGACAAGAGCCTTGGAAAAGTTATTTTAACGAAGATCCATTTTTCATGTCTACCAACCAAAAAGAGCGCCGTAATACGTATACACCTGTAACTTTTGCTCAAAAGATGCAAGAGCTGGCAAGTCGTTTAGAAAAAAATGCTAATGACTACGAAGCGGCTTATCAATTGGGTTGTGGAGCGTACAGTATGTCGTATCAAGGCAACTCGTGGGTGTTGTTACGCCGTCAGTGGAGTTCGGCAGAGGTGAACGCTTATGTTGAAAAAGACTATGAAACAGACTATTATTTGGCATCCAAAGCTAGAAGCTATTTCGAAATAGCACTCAAAAGTCCTGATGCTGAGCTTGCAGCCAAAGCGGCTTTTGGTGCAGCCAAATGTGAAAATGCAGCTTTCTATGTGCATGCCAACGGACAGAAGAGCGAGGAGGATTACACGGTTTTTGAAGCCAGAATTGCAAAAGATAAAGCTCGTGACTATGAGCATTACTTTGCATTGATCAAAGAAAAATATAGAAATACAAAATTCCAAAAATCTCTGATTCGCGAGTGCTCTGATTACAGCACTTTTGTAAAAGTTAAAAAGTAATTGCTTGTTAAATGTCGGCAAGTCAAAGAGATAGAATATCCTATCAGTTTGATAAGCAGGCTCTTTTTTGTATTTTTACCCTCAAGAATTAACACATAACACAATGAAAAAACTCTTTCTCTTTGTAGTACTCGTTTTCAGTTTGTCCAGTTGTCAGAAAACGGTTTATTTGACGGGTTCCCTTATGCATACTCTACAAGAAAATGAACTGGATTTGACTAGAATACAGTTTTATAACGATAATCCCTTAGTTTTAGAAAGAGAAGTGCCTTCTTCTAATGCTAATATTAAGTCAGGGAAAGTGTTTTTTAAAAATGGAAGATATATCAACCGTATCTCCTTAGATAAAAATACCCCAGGGATGGTTCAACGCGAAGAAAACGGATCTTTACTTATTACTTTTGAACAAACAGCCGATGGTGAAAACTGGTTGAGATTTGGCGCTGTTCCCGGAGAAAAAGGAGAATATTTCTATCAATTAATCGACCAAAAAGGCAGTCCAAGTTTTTCCAGAATTGATTATGAAGGCAATATGTACTTAGTAATATATCCAAGTCGAGTAAGATTGCTTCTTTCTAAAAGTGTTTTAACTAATTTGAAGGTAAAAGAAAGACACATGAAAGGTGTCCGAGTAAAATAAATTGTGATTTTGGTTCACGAAATAGAGGCTTCGAAAGAGCCTCTTTTTTTTTATCCACTGAAATAGAGCACTTAACTATTGAAAGACTCAGTAGTGTAAAATATAGTATTTTTTTGATTTTCAGGAGGTAAGTGGCTTGAAATTTGATTTTGGTAGGGTATCCGCCGTAAACCAATTAATCATTTTTAAACTTGTATGAAATATACATTTTGGCTTAAGCTTTGCGTTTTGACAAGCGCATTAGCACACCTTTCCTTCGTTGCTCCGTTACCTTACAATACCAAAACTAAACTGAAGCAACTGACTCAGAGCAAGGAAGTCGTCGCTATCCTCAATTTAGAGGAAGATAATAGCGCTCCCAAATCTTCATTAAAAGGCAGAGCTCTTGGCCTTTCAAATGAGCTGATTAATCTTCAAACAATCGTCGAGCATGATCAAGTAAAGTTTGTCTGGACCTCATCGGCACATGATGTCAAAAAATACATTCTTCAAGCTAGTTCAGATTTAGAACTTTATGTAGATGTTGCAGAAATAAAAGCTGGGAAAAATAATGAAGTGCTCAGTTATGTCGATGAAATTCAATCAAAAGACGCTGCCAAATTCTATAGAATTCTTGCGGTAAAATCAGATAAAATTATTCAAGTATATGCTCCTTTGGCTATTTATCGTCCTGATTTTAAAGGGGTAACTATTCATAGTGACGATAAATCAGATATGATTCGTGTACGTCAGGATGATGTTGAATCAGCCGAGATTCTTGTGAGTACAGCGTCAGGAATGGGAGTGCCATGTCAGGTAATTAAAAAAAGCGCTACAGAGGCAATCGTTTGGCCTAGCTATGACCTATCGAATGGCGAGTATAATGTCCGCTTGCGTACAAACAAGGGCGAACGTAAATTTAGACTACTTGTAGCAAAACCCGATAAGATGTTTTAAAAAGTAATTGTGCAAAATGAAATGTAAGTTTTGAACATTAGGCTTTCAGATATCAGCTTTCAGCTAAAAACATATCTATCGTAACTAACAGATATTTTAACACGCTTAGCCGTGTGCCTGTTGCCTAAAATATAAAACTTAAGTCTAATTTTGCACGATTACTTAGTATCATCGACCACTAAATTATATACTTCAAGAAAGGGATAGTCTCAATGATTATCCTTTTTTTATAAATAATTCAATGTTATGCTTGCATAATAATTTATTCTTGTACAAATTTACATTTACTTTAGTATGCTTAGCATACCATTTGCTAACTGCAGTAAGAGCCTAGGATATTCAAACCACATAAACTCTTTTCAAACGTATCCGCGACAATTTTGCAGTTATATTCTTGCCTCTCCTTAGAATTACACAGATGATTTATGACCCAATAATGAAAATCTTGAAGAAATATGAAAGCTGACAAAACCGTAGATTATCACATCAAGGCAGGATGGCACGCAATTAGCAGAATGTATAATTCTTATGCAGCACAGTTTGATATGACCATGGCCATCGGCTATGTGTTGTTGAATATCGACAAAAATGGAACGCCTGCAACAAAAATAGCTCCTGCATTAGGGCTCGAACCTCGTAGTCTGACGAGAATGCTGAAGTCGCTCGAGGATAAAAGATGGATTCGTCGCGAAACCGACGAAGACGACCGCCGTGTGGTGAAAGTGTATTTGACCGAAGAAGGTAAACGTAAACGTGATAAAGCTCGTAACGGCGTTATTATGTTTAATAATCTTATTTATGAAAAAATTGGTGAAGAAAAATTACAAACATTTTTTGAGGTGATGCAACAGATAAGCGAGGTCGTGGATTCTGAAGCAACCAATTATAAAGCGGAGAATATTGAAGATTTTATTTAAGAAATTAATCAGCCCAATAGGTGACTTTCGATTAATTTTCTCGAAATAATTCTATTTTTACTTTTTTTGAAAATATTTTAAATGTTATGCTTGCATAACATTTTTTTTATTTATTATATTTACAAAAAATTAGTATGCTTGCATACAATAGTTAAGCTTTTAGGAATCTTTCGAATCGTAAAATATTCAAAATATGGTACTTACAGATAGCAAATCGTCAATCAAAGGAGGAGAGTTTTTAATCAAAGATATTGATGCTTCTCAAATTTTCATTCCTGAAGAATTCAATGAAGAGCAACAAATGATTGCTCAGACCTGTTTAGATTTTTTGCGTACAGAGGTACACCCAAGACTCGATGCTATTGATTATGCAAAAGATACTAATCTTATGGTCGAGCTGCTGGATAAAGCTGGCGAATTAGGTTTGTTAGGAACGGCTATTCCTGAAGAATTTGGCGGTTTTGGAATGAACTTCAATACTTCAATGCTTGTAACAGAAGCCTGTGGGGGTGGTCATTCGTTTTCGGTAGCGCTTTCGGCACATACCGGAATTGGGACATTACCAATATTGTATTATGGTACTGAAGAACAAAAAGCCAAATATTTGCCCAAATTAGCCACAGGCGAATGGAAAGCAGCCTATTGTTTGACTGAGCCAGATTCGGGGTCTGATGCTAATTCAGGCAAAACCAAAGCGGTATTATCTGAAGATGGCAAACACTATATCATCAATGGGCAAAAAATGTGGATTACCAATGGTGGTTTTGCTGATTTGTTTATTGTTTTTGCCAAAATTGATGACGATAAGTCCTTAACGGCATTTATCGTTGAAAAGTCATTTGGTGGGATTACTATGAACGAAGAAGAGCGCAAAATGGGTATCAAAGGTTCTTCAACACGCCAAGTGTTCTTTAATGATTGTAAAGTACCTGTCGAAAACCAACTATACACTCGTGAAGGTGGATTTAAGATTGCAGTTAATATTTTGAATATTGGGCGTATCAAGTTGGCCGCAGCTGTAGTAGGTGCAAGTAAAGGTGTTATTTCGACAGCCGTTAATTATGCCAACGAACGCAAACAATTTGGCACAAGTATCTCTAGTTTTGGTGCAATCAAGCACAAAATTGGCGATATGATTGCTAAGGTTTTTGCCTCAGAATCGGCTTGTTATCGTGCAGGACAAAATATCGACGATGCTATTGATGCGCTCTTGGCTTCGGGTATGGAAAGTGGGCAGGCAAAACTCAAAGGAGTTGAACAGTTTGCGATTGAGTGTGCTATGCTGAAAGTACATGGGTCAGAGGTGTTGGATTTTGTGGTGGATGAGGGTGTACAGATTTATGGTGGTATGGGCTTCTCTGCCGAAGCACCAATGGATCGTGCCTACCGTGACTCAAGAATCAATAGAATTTTTGAAGGTACAAACGAAATCAACCGCTTGTTGTCGGTAGGTACTATCGTAAAACGTGCTATGAAAGGCGAATTGAATTTGATGCCAGCTGCCATGGCCGTTGGTAAAGAAATTTTATCAATTCCTGATTTTGGTGCCGAAGAGGAGGAAGGATTGTTTATTCCTGAAAAGAAAGCACTCAAAAATATGAAAAAGGCTATCTTGATGATCGCAGGTGCATCACTTCAGAAATTTATGATGAAGTTTGAAGAAGAGCAAGAAATCATCATGAACTTAGCAGATATGCTTATCGAAACTTATGTGGCTGAATCAGCTCTGTTACGAGTAGAAAAATTGATTACTGTTCGTGGCGAAGAGGCTTGTGCTTTAGAAAAAGACGCTGCCTTGGTGTATTTACACACTGCTATTGATAAGTTGAATTCTGCTGGGAAAGTGGCAATTACCTCATTTGCCGAAGGCGATGAATTACGAGTAATGTTGATGGGATTGAAACGTTTTACAAAAATAGAACCAATCAATCTTAAAGAATCAAGAAGACGCTTGGCAGAGGCGGCTATACAAAAGAACGGATATATTTTTATATAAGGATTTAAAATCCGTAGCAGGCAAAATTGTATTTGTAATATTATTAGAGACACTTTTTAACTTTAAGCTTACGGAATAAAGCCAAGTGCTTAAAGCGGGTAAAATGCCCACTAACTTAATTCGCTTAAAGCTATAAGATTAAAATTTATGAAAGGGGATTTTTAGGTAAATAAAAAGGAGGCGATATTTTTCGCCTCTTTTTTTGTGTCATAGCTTGGGTATTGAGCATAAAAAAAGTCACTCCGTAAAGAGTGACTTTTTTATATATTGCTTTAGTCAAGAGACTATTTCTTCTTAGCTTCTTTAACTTTTGCAGCTCTACCTTGTTTGCCACGAAGATAGAACAATCTTGCACGACGTACTTTACCTTTACGCAATACTTCGATTTTGTCGATGTTTGGTGACAATAAAGGGAAAATTCTTTCAACACCTACACCGTTAGAAATTTTACGAACTGTGAAAGTCTCACCAGCACCGCTGTTACGACGTTGAATCACAGTACCTTGGAATACCTGAATACGCTCTTTGTTACCTTCACGGATTTTAACGTGTACGTTCAATGTATCACCAGCTGAGAACTCGGGCAATTCTGCACGGCGTGCAGCGTTTTCAGCTTCTACCAATTTGATTAAATCGTTCATCTTGAATGATTTTTTATTGTTTAAGTCCTAAATTTTTTGACTTGATTAATAACTAGCGGTGATATTAAAGGTCTGAAAAACAATACATTATTGAAGTTTGACTGCCCAATCACATAATTACTAAATCTTTGGGGGTGCAAAGTTCCGAAAAAAAATATGGAAAACCAACAAATTGCTTAAGGTTTTTGGAAAAAACTTAGAAGTCATATTGTGCATCAGACTGTAAGCTCTGGGCATTAGGCAAAAAAGCATGAAGATTACTTTTTAACTTTTAGCTTAGGGCATAAAGCCAAGAGCTTAAAGCGGAAAAAATTATTTTAATTTTGCCATTCACTTACTTTTGAATTTTATACAATGAAAAAAATATTTGATGCTCAGCAGATTCGTCAGTGGGATGCCTATACCATTGCACAAGAACCTATTACATCGATTGATTTGATGGAGCGTGCTTCCGAAGCATTTACAGACAGGTTGTTGGCTCTTTTCTCCAACAAAGATTTTGTAATTTTTTGTGGGAAGGGTAATAATGGAGGCGACGGCCTGGCTATTGCTAGAATACTTACTTCTATAAACAAAAAAGTTGAAGTATATGTCATAGAATACAGTGCTCAGGCTAGTTCCGACTTTTTGATTAACCAGAAACGTTTTGCTAAACTAGCCCCTATTCATTCTATTAGGAGCATGAAGGATTTTCCCGATATTGGGCAAAATAGTGTGGTGGTTGATGCAATGCTTGGGTCTGGTACCAATAGACCCGTGGAAGGTATTTTGAAAGCGGTTATTCAGGAAATAAATCAGCGTCAACTCCCTGTTATTTCAGTAGATATTGCTTCGGGCTTGTATGTTTCTCAGCCAATAGATAAAGATAGCACCATTATCCAACCTGATTATACACTGACTTTTGAAGCTCCTAAATTAGCTTTTCTAATGCCTCAAAACCAACTATTTGTAGGTGAGTGGGAATGTTTGAATATCGGACTTTCAAAAGATTATGCACAAAATACCTCAAGTTCTTACTTTTGGACGGACAGTGTAGCGCTTAAAAAAAGGGCAAAGTTTTCGCATAAAGGTACATTTGGGCATGCCTTGCTTGCCGTTGGAAGTTATGGCTCGATAGGAGCAGCGGTACTTTCGGCAAAAGCTTGCTTACGTTCGGGAGTTGGCTTACTGACTACCTACATACCTGCATGTGGGTATGAAATCATGCAGATTGCAGTGCCAGAGGCTATGTGTCAAATAGACCCAGAGCAAAAGGAATTGAGTATTTGTCCCAATCTTGAAAAATACACAGTAATCGGTATAGGATGTGGTTTAGGGAAAAGTGATAAAACAAAAGATTTTCTGAAGGTACTATTAAGACAGACGAAGCACCCTGTGGTGCTTGATGCTGATGCATTAAATATACTTGCTGAAGAGGTAGATTTACGGGAATTAATTCCTCCAAAATCTGTTTTAACACCGCATCCTAAAGAGTTGCAGCGACTGATTGGAACTTGGGAAAATGATTTTGATAAACTCGAAAAAGTAAAAGTATTCTCTCAAAAATATGATTGTATAGTTTTGGTAAAAGGCATGTATACGGCAGTTGTTTTGCCTAATCAAGAAGTACACTTTAATTCGACAGGCAATCCTGGGATGGCAACGGGTGGTAGTGGTGATGTGTTGACAGGCATAATTACAGCACTAATTGCTCAAGGATATTCGTCGGAGGAGGCTGCTATTATTGGTGTTTTCAAGCACGGTGAAGCTGGAGATTTAGCGGCACAAGAAAGAGGTCAGATGGCCATGTTACCAAGTGATATTATTGAGAAATTGAGATGGTAAACATCTAATTCATTTCAAATTTAGTGATTTAGGGAATTGTGAATGAGTGATTTTTAAATAGAAATTTTACTAGTAGAGACGCAATGCTTGCGTCTCAACCCAAGTAAATCTAGCATGATAGCCTCAAAAAAGGGGTCGGAAAATATTT